>JAKSBB010000699.1 GCA_022361315.1 Desulfobacterales bacterium | reverse complement strand
CAGCGGTGGGGTGAGGGTCGTCGTGGCGTCGAAGAGTGGCTCGTCATGGACAGAGAGAGCCACTCGTAGTCGCTCCGGAGGCAGCTATGGAGGGCTGCCGGAGGTTTAGCGACGATCCCTTGCGCCGCTGCTGCCGGGTATTTGTTTCACCCGTCTGCAAACTATACTCATCTCGTTGATTA
This sequence comes from Desulfobacterales bacterium, assembly GCA_022361315.1. The sequence continues at coordinate 5,103 of JAKSBB010000699.1, read as the reverse complement.
ATGAAACAGATCTCCCTTCCTCATACAAATAAATAAACGCCCTGGCTCACAGGTAGATCTGCGGGGCAGGGCGCTATTGTCAATTGTAATGTCTTTAGATTTTAAACCGGGCAGCCATTTCCTGAAGGTCATCCGAGATCTTGGACAATTCACGGGCGTTTTGACTGACCTGTTCGCTGCTCTCCAGGATGCTGTCGGACATTTCACTGATGCCGGAGACGTCTGAGGCGACGCTGCTGGCCACGTCCGAGGTGTCTCCGATGGCTCCGGTAATGTCCTGGCCGGCTTCCGAGGCGGTGTTGATGTTGACCGAAATTTCCTGGGTGGTGGCGGACTGCTCTTCGATGGCGGCGGCGATGGTGGAAGAGAGGTCATTGACGTTTTCAACGATGCCGGCCACCTGGTTGATGATATCCACGGTCTGGCCGGTTTCCGACTGGATGCGGCGGATTTCCTCTTTGATTTCTTCTGTGGCGGCCGAGGTCTGGGTGGCCAGTTCCTTGATTTCAGAGGCCACAACGGCGAAACCTTTGCCTGCTTCACCGGCTCTGGCCGCTTCGATGGTGGCGTTCAGGGCCAGCAGGTTGGTCTGCTCGGAAATTTCCGTGATGGTCTGGGTGACCTTGCCGATGGCGGTGGCCGCTTCGGCCAGGTGGTCGACCTTTTCACGGGCGGTGCGGGTCTGGGAGACGGCTTCGTCCGTGGTTTCCCTGGCAACGGCGGTGTTTTTTGCCACTTCCGAAATGGTGGCGGTCATTTGTTCGGCTGCCGCGGCGACGGTGGCCAGGTTCTGGGCGGTTTCTTCCATGCCCATGGCGACGGAGGACATTGAATCGTTCATATTGCCGGCGGCACCTGCCACGTGGGTGGAGCGGTCGGAGGCCTGTCTGGCATTGCCGGACATGGTGTCCGAGACCTGGGTGAGGGTGGCGGCGGCTTCGGTGAGATAGGTGATCCCCTGGCTCAGGCGTTTGATCAGTTCTCCGACATTCCGGGCAATGTCGTCCAGATAGGTGGAGAGGTCACCGAGTTCATCATCCCGGGCAATGTTGAGGCGGGAGGTGAAATCTCCCTGGGACAGGTTCTGGGCAAAGGTGAATGCTTTGTTCAGGACAAAGAGGATCTGGCGTATGATGATGAAGGCCAGCAAGGTGCCGACCAGGATGCCCCCCAGGGCGATGACCAGGAACATAATTCTGGCCTGCTTGTAGCTTTTATCGGCGGTGTCCCTGTCGTTGGTGAGGCCTTGTCGGCTGGCAGACACCAGCTCGGCCATGATGCTTTCCGCCTGTTCAAGGGCGTCCTTGCCTTTGGTTCTGGAGAGTTCAAAGGCCTTGGAGTTGGAGTTCTCCAGAGCAAGGGCAGTGATTGTATTGCTGACGCCGGTAAAGGTGTTGAACAGGTCCTGGGCGGCCTGGAAGTCAGCTTTGGATTTTTTATTGATCTGGGAGCCGAGGGTTTTAAACTCCTCGGAGATCGGCGCCTTTAATTGATCCATCCGCTGGATCAGGTCCTGGGTCGCTGCGGTATCCCGGGAGAGGATGACAGCCTGGGAGGCATTTTCCAGCTCTCTGATGGAACTGAGGAGCCTTGCAGACTGCTTCATGAGTCCGCCCACCTCGGCCAGCAGCATGGAGTCGAACAGCTGGGTGGCTTCCAGAAATTCAGCTTCGTAATTGGAAAGGACCTTCTGAACATGATCGCCGATGCTGGTGATCAGGGGGCCGGCTTCGGCCTGGGCAAGCTGGGCTGCCTTGAAGTTGGTGTTGGCCAGTGTGAGCTGGGCGATCTCCGCATGGACGGCCATAAATTCGGAAAAGGCCTTGTCAAACCGGGAGAGTGTCTCGGTTTCACCGGGGCCTGCAATGGCCGATAGGGCCTGGATTCTTTCCCGTACCCGTTTTTCGGCCACTTTGATGAGGGTCTCATAGTTACCCATGGCCGCCTCATCTTCGGAGATGAGCATGTTTTTTTCCGATCTGGATATAAAGAGCAGATCTTTGTTGATGCTGGTGGCCAGGATGATTTTTTCAGCAGAACTGTTGACGATCTTGGTGATCTGCCCCCGCATGCCGGAGAGCTTCCAAAGCCCCACGGCACTGATGAGAACTGCAATAAGGATGAAGATGAGGACGACGGAAGAAAATTTTATTTTAAGGCTGACCCTTCTGCCTTTACCCGGCATAATCACACCTCCTTTTGCTTTTATCTGATAGTGAAACGTAACAATTCACTAAACCACAGATGCCGGTATGAATCAAGACACTGCCATATCCATCATGTCCCGGACAATGTCGGAGAGCTGGGCACTGTTAATCAGGGTCATTTCCGTACCGTCTTTTTCAACGAAGTCACTGACCATGATTTTCACTTCGAATTTTTCGGTGGGGGTGTTCATCTCCAGTTCAAGCTCGGGCCATTCGTGTTCCATCTCCACGTGAACCTCACCGGCCGGGGTGTTGTAGACGAACAGGTATTCGGCCTCTTCCTCCAGGCTGACCCCGCCGATGTTGGTGGGGGTGCGCTGGGATACCTTCTCCCATCGTTCACAGATCATTTCATCGATCTTTTTGATCAGGAAATCATCCATCTGCGCGTAGGCCATGGCACTTTTGAATCCTTTTTTGATCTTGTCAAATAATCCCATTGCGGCTCTCCTTTTGGTTGGACTGATTTATTGGGGTTGCGGTCCTCTAATCACGGTCTTTTCGGGCCACGAGAAGGGCTTTCCATTCCCCGGTGGTTTTTTCTTCCAGAACCTCAAGCTCATTAGCGGCCAGGGCCTCAAGGACATCGGGAAGCCGTTCCTGAATAATCCCGGAAAGTATGGCAAGGCCGTTGCGGGCCATCCGCTTCCGGATATCCCCGCTGATATCCACAATGACCTGGGCAATGATGTTGGCCACAACCATGTCGTAGGGTTCGGCCGGGATCTGGTCCAGGGTGGTGGCGACCAGGGTGTATCGGTCTGCAGGCACGGCATTTTTGTCCAGGTTTTCCCGGGTGATGTCAACGGCCACGGGATCCGTGTCAATCCCGGTGAGGGTGGCGGCGTCCAGTCCGGCGGCGGCGATCATCAATATCCCTGAGCCACACCCCACATCCAGAACCGTCTGTCCGGGGCGCAGGGTTTCATCAATCAGCTCCAGGCACATGGCGGTGGTGGGGTGGGTGCCGGTACCGAATGCCATACCGGGATCAATATGAATGACGATCTCCCCGGGTGAAGATTCATAGGGCTTCCATTCCGGTTTAACCACGATCCGGTCCGTTATCCGGGTGACGTTGAAGTAGTCTTTCCAGGCATCTGCCCAGTCCTTTTCATCCACGATCTCGATTGTCGGAGTAATCTCTATGCCGGCATCAGCCAGGGCAGCCAGTTTCTCTTTTATCTGAGAGATGATAAGCTCAGAGGAATCAATATCCGGCAGGTAGCCGATAATGGCGTTTTGTTCCGGGGGCTGAAGGGTGTCCGTACCGAACCCCTCATCCGGTTCCGGAATGGGAATATCACACACCACCCCTTTGAGGTTAAAGGAGAAAAACACGTGGCAGATCAGCTCTTCCGCCAGATCAATGTCGCGGCTGGTAAACTCAGCCCTCAGTTTTTTGAATTTCATGGGGAGTAAGTCTTTCTTGAATTTTATATGGAAAAGGATTATTTTGCATAATCCTTTTAATGTCAAATGCAAAATGAATCAGGCAGGATAAGTTTGTTCAGACAAGTATTCAACATATATACCATTTTTATTATATTTGCGGTGTCGGGTTTGTTACTTCCCGCATCCGTATCTGCGGCACTGCAGATCAACATTCTGGGGACGGACGGCGTATGGCCGGACAGCCGGACGGTGAATGTCGAAGAACTGCGCACCGCCTCAGAGTCCTTTGAAACCACAGACCCTAACTTTACTTCCGACGGAATGACCCGGTATACGGGGGTGCGGCTCTCAAAATTGTTGGCCCTGACCGGCACAGACGGCAGCCAGGGGCTTACGGTGATCGGAGCGGATCAATACGTGGGATTTCTGCCCCAGGAACGTGTCGCACAGGGATACCTGGTTTGGGAGATGAACAACGCCCCCATCCTGGGACTCAAAGGCGGACCGCTCAAGATCATGTTCCCCGCATCCGCGGGAATTCACCTTTCCTGCTACACCTGGTATGTGGACACCCTGGTGGCCGGCCCTGTGGATAAAGCTGTGCTGCCGGTGACCGTGATGGGCGGTAAAAGAACACTGCACACCAGAAAGGAACTGCTGGCCCATGCCGGTCCCATTGACCCTGTACTGTTTTCCATTGCCCAGGGGTGCAGAAATGAGTTCAAAGGATTCAAGAAGGCCACTTCAGTATCCGCAGTACCCCTGGCACATTTTTTATCCCTAGATAAGGGCGGCAAAACAACTGTTGACCAGGCAACGGCCATCGTATTCAAACCCTTTTCCGGACCGACAATCACCCTGCCGCCGGCATTGCTGAATTTTCCCGTTTTCATCATGGTGGCCAGCGACGGCCGCCCTCTCCACCCGGCCCTGGGAGGCCCGTTCTCCGTGGTATTCCCGGTGGAGAAATATCCTGAACTCCAGGACATGGTACCTGAATCCGGAGCATTATTTTTCCTGAAAGAAATCGTGGTCCGCTGAAATGACTGCCCCTCGCAATCTCCAGGCCAAATTGCTGGTATCCGTATGTGTCATCGTTTCTGTGACCGTATCAGTGCTGAGCATACTGGTATTTTACATGGAAAAGAAACGGGTCCAGAACCATGAGCTTGAGCGTATCTACTACAAGGCCGATGCCATGAAGAAACGCCTGGGACATCTCATGTACGGAGAGAACTGGCGGTACCTTATGATGACCCTGTCCAATGCCAAAAAGGCGGATCCTTCCCTGCTCTTTTTTGCCGTAACCGATCCGGACGGACGTGTGCTGGTCTCAGACGACGATACCCTTGTGGGCAAGGCATTTGACCGGACCCAACCCCTGGTGTCGTCCGATCCTCTGATGCGGAAACCAGCCTCCCCGGACGGCGATGCCGGTATGGGAGAGTTCAGAATCCTTCTGACCAGATATGTGTCGGAAAGCGAACCGGATGTGGTTCAT
>JAKSBB010001107.1 GCA_022361315.1 Desulfobacterales bacterium | reverse complement strand
TGTTCCAGCCATGCCCCGTAAACCACAAAGAGGCAGTCGTTGGCCAGGGACATAGAGAATACAAAGCCGAGCATCCCAAGGACTTGGCGATTCTTGATAATGGTTTTCCAGCTGGCGGCCATGCCGGGGCGGGTCGACTTTTCTGCCTTGGCCGCAGCCCTGTCCGAGGGCATGAATTTTAAGATCAGAAAGAAACTGACCAGGGTCAGGGCACTGAGCACCAGAAAGGGGGTCTGCCATGAGAACCGTTCGATAAGGATTCCTGCCAGGGGAATGCCGGCCAGTGTGGTGCCTGCCCAGGCAATTTCCGTAATGCCGATCACTTTTCCCCGGTGTTCATAGGGTACATGATTGCCGATAAAGGCCTGGAGGCTGGGGTCAAAAATATTTTTGGCCAGTCCGGCCAGAAACAGGCAGATCATCAGCACGGCATACATGGGAATGATCCCTGCGGCAAAGCTGCCGATGGTGGCCAGGGCCAGGGCAATGAGCATCAGCAGCTTATGACCGTACCGGTCTGCAAAAGAGGCCCCCACCGGTCCCAGGAGGGCCGTGGCCTGGTTCACGGCGATCAATGAGGTGATGGCCGTCAGATCCACTCCCAGTCCCCTGGCAAAGGCCGGGGCAAAGGGATATACCATCCGCCGGATAACGTTCATCACCAGCTTGGTAAAGGTGGTGATGGCGATAAAGCCGTAGAAGCCCTTGGCGTCTCGTGTCATGGACGTATTACCCGGCGGCTTAAACGATGGCCAGGATACGGAACTTGTCAAAAATCAGGAGCAGGCCGATAACGATCAGCAGCACCCCGGCACATTTGTTTATAATGCCTATCAGACGGTTGGCCCGTTTCAAAAAGCCCAGCATGGAGTTGATGAAAATGGAAATCAGGATGAAAGGAATGGCCAGACCGGCAGAATACACCGCCAGCAACCATACCCCTTTGAGCACCGTATCCTGGTTGCTTGCCACCACAAGGATGCTGCCCAGCAGGGGACCGATGCAGGGGCTCCACCCCGCACCAAAGGCCATGCCGATGACAAAGGTACCGGCCAGGTGAAAGGGTTGCTCTTTTACATGGAATCGTTTTTCAAACTGGAAGCTCTTGATGTTGATGATACCCAGAAGATGGAGCCCGAAAACAATAATAATGCCACCACCGGCATAACGGACCAGCCAGGCATAATCCGACGCAAGCCCCCCTAAGAATGATGCCGAGGCCCCGAACAGGATGAAGATAGACGAAAACCCCGCCACATAGGCCAGGGTGGAAAGGATCACCTTTCTTTTGATTTCCCTGTTGTCCGCAGTGAGTTCATCCACGGAAAGTCCTGTAATGAATGAAAAATAAGCGGGAATCAGGGGGAGTACACAGGGGGACAGGAACGAAAGCAGGCCGGCAGCAAATGCCGCCGGAAAGGTAATTGTTTCAGTAAACACGGGTATATCCTTAGTAATTGTCTAATATGTCAAACCGGCATCCAACACCGTAACCACTTTCACCATCATTGGCAAGTGGGAATGCGTATTGAGGTGTGGGGCCATCGGACTTGACACCGTCAGGCAGCCAAAATCATAAGGGCTGTCAAACGTGTTGCCTATATCGTGTTCAATATTCCCACTGTCTTTTGAAATACCTCTTTCAGATCGGCATCGTTGGGCCGGCCGGTGATATCGCCAAGCCTGCCGGTCATGTTAAATGATTCCATCTTTTTGGGAAGAAAGGCACCAACGATGTACCATTCATCGAGAATCTGGAAACCGTAATGATCAAACACCTGCCCAATGTGTTTCACACAGGGAATGGCTTCATTGATTCCTGTATGGAAACCGCCGTAGGTTGCATAGATGACGGCATATTTTCCGGGTATTCTCGGGGAAGCGGGCTGAATACTTCCATTTTCCATTCCCTTTTTCCCCATGTCACCGAGAAAGGTATTCATGGCTTTGGGTGGCATGCAGGCATAAACACCGGAGCCTATGAAAATGAAATCATACGCAAGTATATCTACCGTTTCGGAGCTGCTGCTGATGGACAGGGTTGTGACATCGTGTTTCAGGGCGTTGCTTGCGGCATCTATCGTCTCGGCGACCTTTTGGGTATTCCCTCCTTTAGATGAAAACAGGTTAAGCACTTTCATTTTGATTCTCCTTATTGCTTTTTTTGTTAGGCTTGCTAACAAAATGAATGAAAAAAATTGCCCTTGCATAAGGGCAATTCCGTTACTCTTTTTTTAAGACGTCCAAAAGGGCGGCAAATGCCTGTTGACACTTCCTGATTTGGTCTGCCGTACCACTTTTGAATTCCTGTTCAAATTGATCAAACATTTTTCTGTGATGGGCGGCATGCCCCCTGTGGGCAATACACCCCCGGTCCGTGAGGTGAAGGAGGACGGTCTTTCTGTTGTCAACAGCGTCTTGACGCTTTACCAGGCCAAGCCGTTCAAGTTTTTTAATCCGTTCGGAAACCGTGGGCTTTGTTACGTCCAGGGCCATAGCCAGGTCCGTAATATTTATGCTCTCATGATCCCCAATCGCTTGAATGGTATGTATTTCCGAGGGAAACAAGAGGTCCCCGGTACCAAAGTCACGGCCTTTTTTATGCTGTTTGTTGAACCGCTCTACGATTTCAAGAACCTGTTCCAACATCCTGTCAAATGATTTTTCAAGACTATTCATAATTCAGATAGTAAGGCTTCCTAACAAAAGAGTCAAGAGGGGAAATCAAAATGGGGAAATAAAAACAAGGGTGATGTGAGACGCATGGGAAGACCCGGGTGACTATCACCCGACGGATTAAGACCCGACGGATTAAGACCAGGTGGATTAATAAAACCGGTTCCCGTGAAATCCTAGGATCGAATTGAAAAATTCACCGGATCAATGTAATACTGAAGCTAATCACATGTAATAAACCACATTGAAGGAGAAACGGGCATGTTGACACCGAAGCGTCTTGCCGTCGTCTTTGTCTTCTTTTGTTTAATCCAGGCACCCGGGGGGGCAGTGGCAAGCTCCGGTAAGGACAGTCCTGCAGCAGAGGTAAACCATGAATCCGCATCCGGTCGGGGAGAAGGTAATGTCCTTCGGTTTGCCGTCCATGTCAGCAAAATGGGCAAAATGGATCCCCATTTTGCAGCGGGTTCCCAGGACAGAACCCTTGCCGATCTGGTTTTCAACGGACTCCTGAGATATGTCCCCGGGAATGCCCCTGCCATCGAACCGGATCTGGCCGCAGAGATGCCCATTCCCAGAACAAGTGATGGGCGTCAGATCTGGACGGTAAAGCTCCGCAAAGGCGTCATGTTTCATCCGACCCCCGTGACACCTTCCTATGAACTTACAGCCGATGACGTTATTTTCTCGTTTACAAAAGCGGCTGCTGCAAAAACATCGGCCTACGCCGGAGACTATGACGGCATACGTGTGAAAAAATTAGATGAT
>JAKSBB010000276.1 GCA_022361315.1 Desulfobacterales bacterium | reverse complement strand
GGTGGAGAGGTTGTTGGCCGTGATGATCATCCCGTTTTCCGGATTCTCCATCTGGGGATTCCGGTCGAAGGGGAGGTAACCCGCGTATTCGTCCCGGCCGGAGCTGCCGTCATGGATCATTTTGCCGCTGACGTGGGCCGGGCGGATGGGCAGGCGGCCGGCTGCCCACCAGCCGATGTTGCCGCTGCGGTCGATGTATGAAAAGTTAAGTCCGGGGGCGGCCAGTCTGGATATGGCTGACCTGAAATCGGCCATGGTGTTGGCACGGCCCACATCATAGACCACGTCCAGAATGGGATTGTCCAGCTTATGGTAAACCCAGGAGACGGAGACCGGCGGACCGGTATAGCCTTTCAGGAAATCTGATATGACCGGACCGTGGGGGGTGACCCGGATGGTGTGGGTGATATCGTCCTCACCTTTAACCCGGATGGCTTCTTCGATGGTCCGGATGCGTACCCATTTGCTCTTGAACCGGACCAGCGAAGGGTCTGCCGGATGAAAGGTTTCGGCATATAGATCCAGGTCGTCGTTTTCAAACATGGTGATGGCCCAGGCTTTGGTGGTGTTATGGGCGAGCATGGGAAAGGGAAGCAGGGGAAGGTGATACCCATAGTTCTCATAGCCGGGATACTTTATATGGGCCTCGTACCAGACACCGGGGTTGGCGATGCCGATATGGGGATCGTTGGCCAGCAGGGCATGGCCGTTGGCGCTGCGTTCAGGGGCCAGGACCCAGGAGTTACTGCCGGTGAAAGGGGGGCACAGCGCGGCGGTTTTGTCCAGAAGGACCTGGTAGGATGCCAGAAAACCTGTGAAATCCTCTGGTATGGCTATGGCGGCGTCCTGACTTGGTGTTGAAGATGCCTGTTCCGGGACACCCTCCGGTTGCATCACCGTCACCCGGTTGGTCCGGGTATAGTCGGGAAAGATCTGGTCAAGGTCGGCCTGGCTGAGTTTGGCGGCCAGGATGGTGTACAGGGAATCCCGTTTGATGCCGTCGGCAAAGGAGTAGGCCACATAGCCCATCATGGATATCACATCCAGGCGGGTGAACGGTCGGGGGGCGGTACCAAGAAGGGTATACTCAAGGGGCAGGGGCTCTTCGGAGATAAAAAAGTTGAGTCCGTTCAGAAAGGCGTCCAGGTATGTCAGGGCATCCGGGTTGATTCGGTCTGCCCGGGCCAGGTATTCCTCTGCCCTGTGCCGCAGCATCAGGGTACGGAATTTCTTGTCCACATCCACAAGGCCGGGGCCTAAAATTTCAGCCAGTTCTCCCCGGGCCAGACGGCGTTGGAGTTCCATCTGAAAGAGGCGGTCCTGGGCGGCGGTGAAACCCAATGCAAAATAGGCGTCTTTTCCGTTGCCGGCAGAGATGTGGGGAACACCCCAGCGGTCCCTGACGATTCGGGTCTCTCCGGCAACCCCGGAGACGGAGCGTGTGCCTTCAATGGTTGGCAGCCGGTTCTGGATGAAATATTTACCGGCCCAGAATCCTCCGGCGGTAAGAATAATGAGGATGGGGATGAGAACTTTCAGGACCAGGGGAAGCTGCTTCATGGGCGCTCCTTTTGCCGTTGCCTGCAATGGGTTTATTTGCAGGTGATAATTTATTCTGGCCCATGTTGTACACCAAAGTGTTGCCGGCCACAACCCTGATCATCTGATGAGATTGTTGTTTATTCTTCTTCACGCAATACACAGAGACCATGAAGACCGTCCTTTTCGGTGATCTTCATGGCCTTTGAAATTTTTATACGTGGATACTCAGGAAAATTGGGATCAGGGCTCGAAAACCGGATCGTCCGGAAACATGTTCTTTATCTTTTCCGCCGTGACATCGTAGAGACCCGAACCGATCACAAAACTCTCCCCCCCGTGGGACACCAGTTTGACATAGGACACCTTGGGTGAACTCTGCTCCTGGCCGGGTTTCGGCCAGGAATAGGGCACCCACCCGGCACCGTATTCTTCTGCAATATCGTTGAAGGCCATGAAAAAATATACCCCGTTTTCATCCTGAAGATTGAAAAGGCCTTTGCCGTCCAGCGATGGCTTAATGGGGTGCATGACCATAATGCCGTCCAGGTTCTGGATCCAGAGATAGCCGTACCCGTTACCGAACCGGTAGGGGCC
>JAKSBB010000428.1 GCA_022361315.1 Desulfobacterales bacterium | reverse complement strand
TGCAGGTACTGCTGCGGGTTTCCCCGATGCGGAATACGTTGCCGCCGGTGCCACCATTGCCGATACCCCTGCTGAAATCTACGCTGCATGCGACATGGTCATGCATGTAAAAGAACCCCAGCCTTCCGAATACGACATGATCCGTGAAGACCAGATTGTTTTCACCTATCTCCACCTGGCTGCCGACGAACAGCAGACCAACGCACTGATCAAGTCCAAATCCATCAGCATCGCCTACGAGACCATTGAAAAAGACAACGGATCTCTGCCCCTGCTGCTGCCCATGAGTGAAGTTGCCGGCCGTATGGCTACTCAGGAAGCTGCCAAATACCTGGAAATGCCCCAGGGCGGCATGGGTGTTCTGCTGGGCGGCGTAGCTGGTGTTGAGCCTGCCACAGTTGTTGTTATCGGCGGCGGCGTTGTAGGTATCAACGCAGCTAAAATGGCTTGCGGCCTGGGCGCCAAAGTTTACATCCTGGATACCAACCTGGATCGTCTGCGTTACCTGGACGATGTAATGCCCTCCAACTGCTTCCCCGTTATGTCCAACGCCGCCATCCTCGAAGAGCTGGTGACCAAGGCTGACGTGGTTATCGGTGCCGTACTGATCGCTGGCGCCAAAGCGCCCAAACTGCTGACCCGCGACATGCTCAAAAAGATGAAAGACGGTTCCGTTGTTGTTGACGTTGCCATTGACCAAGGCGGCTGCTTTGAAACATCCAGAGCCACCACCCACGAAGAACCCACCTATGTTGAAGAAGGCGTTATTCACTACTGCGTAGCCAACATGCCCGGCGCCGTGGCCAGAACCTCCACCCGCGCCCTGACCAACGCCACCCTGCCGTATGCCCTTGACATCGCCAACAAGGGATGGAAAAAAGCCATGCAGGACAGCAAGGAAATCAAACTGGGTGCCAACGTAATTAAAGGCCAGGTTGTATACGAAGCCGTTGCCGAAGCATTCGGCCTGGATTACACCCCGGTTGAAGAATTCCTGTCCTAATAGATAAGACAGGTACCCTTTGGCAGACCATCATTCCCGGCATTGTTAACTCGTCATTCCCGGTGCCGGGATGATGGTCTGCCTATCCGCATCACGGGGCGCGACGGTCTGCGCGTTGCCATCCAATATAACACCGTCCCGTGATGCTGCCCTCTCCTTCCTTCCCCCGTACAATTATTTCTTTCACACGGTTTCCGGCATTGAAAACCTGTGCCATATTCAGTAGAATGCCCGCCATGAATACGCAACTGCCACAACGTTACGCCGACCGGGCCAGTGTAAGCACCATCCGTGAAGTTTTCGACTATATCCGCAGGTACAGGGATAAAACCTTTGTGCTTAAAATCGAAGATGCGCTGATGGACCATCCCCTGTTTCCCCTGCTCATGAAGGATATTGTTCAGCTCCACGCCACGGGAATCCGCCTGATCATCGTCACCGGCACCCGGGCCACCATTGAAAAGCATCTGGCAAAGGCCAAGCTATATACCCGGGTGGAGGACGGTATTCGCATTACGCCGCGGGCAGCCATGGCCCACGTGAAACTGGCGGCCATGGAAGTGGTGCAGACGATCATTGCCCATCTGTCTGCAGGCAATGTCAACGGCATCATGGGCAACTGGGTCCGGGCGCGCTCCATGGGCGTCTGCGACGGAACCGATTATAAATACACGGGACTTGTGGAACGGGTGCAGTCGGATATCGTTGTCAAACTGATGGACCAGGACTTCATCCCGGTGCTGTACAATATCGGCATGAATGCCACGGGCGATTGCTATAACCTGAACTCCGATCATATTGCCCGCCAGGTCTGCCTGGACCTGTCCATTGAAAAACTGTTTTTCATCCGGGCCCAGGATGCCGTACCGGCCACCGGTCTGGCCCTGCCGCCGGGCAGTCAGGTGCATCCGGACGGCAGCATCTTCTCCAATATGGACCTTGGCCATGTGGACGATCTGATGACCCGGCACGGCGACCGCCTGAGCCTGGAGAACAAAACCGTTCTCTCCTGTGCCAAGGATGTCATCGACCGCCCGGACGGTGTCAAGCG
>JAKSBB010000537.1 GCA_022361315.1 Desulfobacterales bacterium | reverse complement strand
GCAATCCGTACAAGGGGGGAAGCAACTCGCCCGGTCTTCGCCATCGACATTTCCGGGGAATTGTCCCTCTCGTGTACGGCGGATTTCGCAGTTTTTGACGGGGGCTGTGATATCTCTTCCCCCAGAAGATCCCGGATGTGTTCGGTCAGCTCCAGGATCGTGGGCATTTCCAGAAGCGCCGCGGCAGAAATGCTCACACCAAGCCGCTCCTCGATCTCCGTTGCAATCTGAATACCAGCCAGAGAATCGCCCCCCAGCTCAAAAAAATTATCCAGGTTAGTCATTTCCTCAATACCGAGAAACTCCTGCCATATGGATGTGAGAACCGGTTCAACCTCTTGTGCGGTAACAGTCAGGGGCGCGGTACCCGATCGGGAGACGTTCTTTTGCGACGGGTTTTCCTGCCCCGTCAGGAACGCATCTCCGGTTGTTGATACCAGCACCTGTGATGCACCGGTGTTCAGCGCATGTGCCAGAATACGATTGAAGACCTCTATCCCTTCAGAGGGCAAGATACCGTTTTCCAGATTTACGCCCGTGCCACCGTTCAGGGGCGCGCCCTTTTTCTGACCCTTCATAGGCGAAGCTCCGGTATGTTCAACGGGTGTGTCTTTCAGTGCCCCATCCCCAATCGGCCGGAGCCTGTATGACTCGATTTCAACCAGTTCAACACCGTGTTCATCCATGATGGTGATGTCGAAACAGGGCCCCCCGGTTTTGGATGCCGTCAGCGTCACATGACTGTAAAGATCTCCGGCAAGGGGGCCGTTGATCACCAGCCGTTTATATGAAAAGGGGAGGCCTTCCAGTGCCGGATCCATCATGCTGAGGAAACTTGTTGCGATATCCAGAAGGCCGGGATGGATTAGATAATCAGTCAACTCAGACCGATACGCCGTTTGCAGCTTCAGGTGCGCCAATCCAAGGCCGTCGCCCTCTTTCACCCATTGCAAATTGTGCCAGCGCGGCCCATACCGCTCCTCGATGGCGGCCTGCAATGCCGATATTTCCACTGCCGGCGTATTTGTGCATTGATTTTCCAGGGCCTTAATATCACGTTGCCGGGGCTCCGGATGCGTCACGCCCCCAATCCATCCTTTTGCCTGTGCTACCCAGCCCCCTGATGCATCCCGGCTCTCAATGGTAAAGTCAAACCCGCCGTCTTTCGCTTTCAAGGTCGTGTACACGTCAGCCGCGTCACCGTCTTTAACCACCATCGGACGCAAAAAATAGACATCCCGGATTTCCACCGTCCCGGCCCCGTAAAAGTCCCTGAATGCAGCAGCGGCCAGTTCCAGACAAGCCGTACCGGGTAATACGGCAAGATCGTCTGCCAGCCTGTGCTCATCCAAGACCCAATGGGTTCCGATATCCAGGCGGCTGATATACCGTTTCCTTTCCGGCGCATCGTCCGCACGTACGGTGAGAAGCGGGTGATTCACGGGCGTCGAAGACCCGTATTCCGGACCGGATGCAGTTGTCGACAACCGTTGCGCCGAATCCGCCGCCATCCCCACCTCCTGCCAGGCGTCCCAGTTGACGGCCACGACGGCACACCCGTTTTTCTTATTTCCGGTGGTGGCAAAGGCGTCCAAGAAGGCATTGGCCGTACAATAGGCCACTTGCCCGGCCGCCCCCGACACCGACGACAGGGAAGAACACAGGAGGAAAAAATCCAAGTCTATATTTTCCACCACCCTGTCCAATACCCGTGTACCGGTGATTTTCGGTGTCAGCACCGCATCGGTGAGCGCCTGAGTCCGCCGGGGGATCAGGGCACCGTCCGGCGCACCGGCACAATGGATAACACCGTTGATGGCCCCGAACCGCTTCTGCGCCGTCAGGACCACCAGCATCATGCGCTGGAAATCGGTCACATCGGCATTGGCCACCAGGACCTCCGCCCCTTTTTCTTCCATTGCCAGGATGGACCTTATTTTCCGGCTGATGCGGTCGCCTTCATTGTGGGTGTCAAGCCAGTCCCCCCACTCCGCCTTGCGTGGAAATGCGGAATGGCCCACCAGAATCAATTTCGCCTGTACGGATTCCGCCAGGTGACCGGCCAGGGTCAGACCGATACCACCGAGACCGCCGGTGATGAGATAGACACCGCGATCCCGCAATGTCGATGTTTTTCCATCGTCGCCATCTATCCGGACTTGTGTAAAGTCCTGAATGTAACGATCCCCGTCACGAAGCGCTACCACCTGATCCCCGGATTCTCCCGCAAGTTCTTCCGCCAACCCCACCGCAACCTTATCCGCACCCGGACCGTTCCATGAGACGGTCGGTCTGAGATCAATGCTGCGGCATCGGATATGGGGATACTCTAAACCGATGGTCCGCACCGGTCCCAGCAACGCCGATTTATCAGGGCGTACCACCTCATCATCGGTAACGGCCTGCATGGCGTTTGACACCACCGCCATGTCCATCTGAGTTGCCCTTTTTAGCGTCCCCAGGCCCCGGGCAATGTGGAGCAG
>JAKSBB010000603.1 GCA_022361315.1 Desulfobacterales bacterium | reverse complement strand
GAAGATGATCATGTGGGCGGATAAAAGGGCATAGGTCAGTGTGGGGCCGGGGAGAACATTTTCCCGGATGCCGGATTTGAGTTCCAGGGGCATCAGGGCCATCAGGTCCCGGGCTGTGGATTCCGCCATGGGTGCACTGAGCATCTCCATGGCCTCAGGCTTGACAAGCATAAACAAAGCCTTGGCCTGGTCGGGAAATGTACCGTCCATCATGGTCTGGATGATCTGGCCGTCAACGATGAGGTTGTACAGCGCCGGGGCCGATAAGGTGCCCAGAACGATGTAGGAGGCGGTGACCGGCAGTCCCATGCCCAGGATCAATGAGGCCAGGGCAATGAGAATAAAGGCGATCATCAGGCTGTCTCCGGCCCAGTTGTTGATCATCAGGGAAAAGGTGTTGCCCACACCTGTGGTGGCGATAACATTTACCACCAGGCCTACGGAGCAAAGCAGGATGGCGGTCATCACCATGTTCTTTGCCCCCAGGCCAAAGGCTTCGAAAATTCCTTTAACACCGATCTTGTTGGGGGTAAACCAGGAGAAGACCACCACGGCTACGATGGAAACCGCTGCCGCATAGGAGGGGGTAAATCCCGATATTAGCATGCCGATGAGCAGGGCGATGGGAATCAGGAAGGGCAGGCCTCCCTGTTTTAATACCGTCAGGGCTTTGGGCGTGTCTTCCGTGTCCGTTGCCTGAACACCGCTGCGCTTGGCCTCAATGACCACAAAAAAGGCCACTGTGGCGAAGTAAAGGACGGCAGGCAGCACGGATACGGCAATGATTGTGGTGTAAGGGATCTGTGTATAACTGGCCATGACAAAAGCACCGGCACCCATAATGGGCGGCATGATCTGACCGCCGGTGGATGCGGCCGCTTCAACGCCGGCGGCAAATTTGGCCGGAAATCCCGCCTTTTTCATCAGGGGAATGGTGATCACCCCTGTGGACGCGGTATTGGCTATGGCTGAGCCGGAGATGGTGCCGGTGAGGCCCGAGGCAAACACCGCTACAAGACCGGGGCCGCCGGGAAGTTTCCCGGCAACGGATCTGGCCAGATCGATGACAAAGTCTCCGGCACCGGACTTCAGGAGAAAGGCACCGAAAAGGATGAACATGAAGACAAAGGTGGAAGAGATGCTGGCAATGTTGCCGAAGATGCCGTCGTCCCCATAGACACTCCTGAAGAGGATGGTTTCAGGGTTCATGCTTTTGAATGAAAAGATACCGTCCAGCAGGCCGCCCCACCATCCCACGTATGTCAGACCGAGGATGATGAGGACGGGGATAATCATACCGGTGGTCCGCCGGGTCAGTTCAATGGCGGCCAGAATCAGGATGACACCGGCTACCCATTCGGGAAGGATCATCCGTACACCGCGATCGTAAATAGCATCTTCCATGGCCACCATGTATACGGCGGAGAAGGCGGCCAGGATACCCAGAATAATGTCCAGGCTGACGGTTGCTCTGGAAGACCGGCCTTTTATGGACAGGGGATATACCAGGGGGCACATCAGGGCAAATCCCGCAAAGTGGATGGCGTTCCGCCACAGTCCCGGCAGCATGCCGATGGTGTTGAAATAGATGTGCACCAGAGCAATGCCCGCCCCCAGTACCAGCAATGTCTTTTCCCTCAAATCCGTTTCTTCCATGGGCCGGTCTCCTTCATTCACGCTTCGCTGCTGCGCTGCTTCACTTCTGCTTACTGTCGTTGGATGGTTTATGGCTGCCGCTGCAGGCGGCAGCCATTTGATACAGGGCTATTTGGCCACCAGTCGTTCCGGAACCGTCAGGCCGGCTTCCTTATAATACCGCAGGGCGCCCGGATGCAGGGGCATGGGCAGGCCCTTGATGGATTTTTCCAGGGACATGGCCTTGGTTGCCTTGTGAATGGCGGTGAGAAACGGAAGGTTTTCGTAAATGGTTTTGGTGATCAGGTAAACCGCTTCTTCGTCCACATCGGCACGGACCGCCAGGAAGTTGGGCTGGGCAATGGTCTTGATATCAGCAGTCTGTTTGGGATAAGTTCCTGCCGGGATAACAAACCGGGTCCAGAGATTGAGGCCACCGTCCGCCTTTGCCATCTGTTCGTCGGTAAAGTTGAGGAAGGTCAGTTTGTCACCCATGGTGGCAACCGCGCGGGTCACTGCACCTGTGGGAACGCCTGCCGGGGTGCTCATGGCGACGACCTGGCCGTTCTGGAGTGCGTCTGCACTGGGGCCGTACCCCACGTGAACCAGCTTGAAATCTGCGGCCGGATTCAGACCCAGGTTGCTCAGCAGGAAGGTGTTGGATCCCAGGGTGCCGGAGTTCTTTTTACCCAGTGCCAGGTGTTCACCTTTCAGCCCGGCCAGATCCTGGATGGTGCCGGTTTTGGCATATTTGGCGAGCATGGTGAACTGCTCTACATTCTGCCAGAGCATGGTGATGGATCTCATATTTGTCTGGGGGCCGTCGGATTTTACTGCGCCGATACCTTTCCAGGCCCAGTAGCCGTAGAGTCCCTGAAGGATACCGAACTGTGCTTCGTTTTCCCGGAGCAGCTTGACATTTTCTCCGGAACCGGCGGAGTTGATGGCGGACATGCCGATTTTATGTTTGGGCTGAAGTTTCACTTTGATCAGGGTGGAAAGGGCCACACCCACCGGATAGAAGGTACCGCCTGTGCTGGCAGTGGTCAGCAGGTAGCTGCGGTCTGCCTTGGCTGCGGTTGCCGGAATGGCAAAGCAGAAGGTTATTGTCAAAAGAACGAGTGCTGCCAGAAATTGTTTGAACGTGTTGCGTTTGGCATGTGTCATTGTGTCACCTCCAGAGGGTAAGGGGTTCATTTATTTCCGGGATATCCGGATGTATTCAATCGAAACGGGTTATCGCAAAGGTTGTGCCAGCTGTTCTTGGTTTGTAACTCTCTGTAAATTCTATGGTTTGAGAAACTGCCGGTTCCGGCCGGGCAGATCTCTGCCGAAAACCGGCAGGGGGATCGGCGGATTTCTGCCGATAAAACCTGTGATAGATGAAGCTGACTAAAAATTCTCTTTTGACAGGCTGTACCTTGACATCTTTTCGTTGAGGGTTCGCCTGGGTATGCCCAGTTCTGCCATGACCTTGTTTATCTGACCGTTGTGACGTTTCAACGCGTCCTTGATGAGGTGACGTTCAAAGTGGCGCACCTGTTCGGGTAGAGACGCCCCTTTCAGGTCCTCGGCTGATGTATCCGGGGCCAGCAGTTTTGACAGCCGTTCTTCCCTGGCAAGATTTGAGAGAACATACCGCTCAGCCACACTTTTAAGCTCACGGACATTGCCCGGCCAGTCATGGGCCATAAGGGCAGAAAAACCTGCCGGTCCCGGCATGTCCGGCCGGCAGTCGTACATCTCCGCTGCCCGTTCAAGAAATAGGGAAAAAAGCGGGCTGATATCTTCTTTGCGGTCCCTTAATGACGGGATGATCAACTCCATGGTGTTGAGCCGGTAATAGAGGTCTTTTCTCAGTTTGTCCGAATCAATGGCCTCTTCCGGGGTGATATTCATGGCGGTGATCAGCCGGAAATCCAGTGGCTTGGGCGTGTTGGATCCCAGGCGGGTGACCCGTCGGCTTTCCAGTGCCCTGAGCAGTTTTCCCTGGATTTCCAGAGGCATGCTGGACAATTCGTCCAGAAACAGTGTACCGCCGGCGGCGGCCTCCAGTTTGCCCCGGTGGCTTTGCCGGGCACCGGTGAATGCGCCGGCCTCATAGCCGAACAATTCACTCTCAGCCATGGTCGCAGGGATGGCGGCGCAGTTCACAGCCAGAAAAGGGGCATCTTTACGGCGGCTCCAGTCGTGGAGGCACCGGGCCACCACCTCTTTGCCGGTGCCTGTGTCACCGATGATCATGACAGTGGCTTCAGTAGGGGCAAGACCCATGATTTGTTGTTTTAAGGCGCGCATCCTGGGATTTCCACCCACCAGGCGGGCATCCAGGCCCTGGGCGGCGGTGAGCTGGCTGCGCAGTTCCCGGTTCTCCATGACCAGCCGCCGTTTTTCTGCGGCCCGCTGTACGGAGTCCAGAATCCGTTCCGGTTCGAAGGGTTTTTCTAAAAAATCGTAGGCACCGTTGCGGATGGCCTCCACGGCCATGGAAATGTCACCGTGGGCTGTAATGAGAATCACCGGGATATCCGGATCGATGGCCGCCAGGGCCTTTTGAAAATCGAGTCCGTCCATCCCGGGCATCTTTACATCTGAAATGATGATGCCGTTCATGTCCGGGGTGATGATATCCAGCACCTTGCCGGCCCGGTCGAAATCCGTTGCCCGGTACCCGGAAAGTTCCAGCCATTGGCGTGTGGACTTTCGCATGGCCTTGTCGTCATCAACAATGTAGATATCCGGTGTTGTCATGATGCCTCCCTGGGGGGTGCTTTCTTTAGGCGGACAGAAAACGCAGCCCCGGGTTTACAGGTTTCCTCCAGTACAATCTGTCCGGATATTTCCTTAACAATCCCCGCTGAAATTGACAAGCCCAGTCCTAAACCGTCCCCCTTGGCCTTGGTGGTGAAAAATGGGGTGAAGATGTTCTCCCTGAGATCGGGGTTGATTCCGGGTCCCGAATCCCGGAAATGGATGCTGACCATATCATCTTCTTCCCGGAACCGGACGGAAATTAATTTGTTCTCCTGTTCGGCCATGGCATCAAGGCTGTTCTTGATCAAATTGACAAAGACCTGTTCCAGCCGGAGCCGGTCACCCATCACAGAAAGCGGGGCTTCCGGGGCCTCTATGGAAAGGCGGCAGTCCGCCGCATCAATGGCGTAGCGCATGAGATCCACTGCCCGGCTTACAGGTGCCTCGGCAGCAACCGGTTTAATATCCAATGGCGATTTTCTGGAGAAATCCTTGAGCTGCCGGGTAATCCCTTCCATGCTTTTGGTAATATCCGAGATGGACAGCAGGGTGGTTGTCAGATCTTCGGTCTTACCCTGTCCCGCCATTAAACGGCAGGAGGCGGCATAGGTGCGGATGGCCGAGATGGGTTGGTTCAGCTCGTGGACAATGGCAGCGGCCATTTGTCCCAGTGCCGCG
>JAKSBB010001019.1 GCA_022361315.1 Desulfobacterales bacterium | reverse complement strand
ATGTTTCGCAGGGTGGGCGACACCACCATGCTGGAGGCCATTCATACCCTGTTTAAGCAGATGTTCAAAGAGGTGATCCTGGTGGTGAATGATCCGGAGGCCTTTGTCATGACAGATGCTCTGATTGTCACGGATATCGATACTTCCAGGTGTGCCCTGGCAGGGCTTCATACCGGTCTTTATTACGCCTCCCACCAGTGGATCTATGCGACGGCCGGGGACGTGCCCTTTACCAGTGAAGCCGTCATCCGGCATTTGTGGGCGTCCCGGAGAAAGGGAAAGGAGATTATTATTCCCAGGACCCGGGAAGGGCTGGAGCCGTTGTCGGCGCTTTACAACAAAACCTGCCTGCCCCGAATGGAGAAGAGCCTGTCGGAAAACCGGTTTATGATCAAAAAGTCCTTCAACTTCAGGCGGGTATTTGAAATTCCGCCGGAAACCCTGGAGCGCCTGGATCCTGAGATGCGGTTCAAATTTAACGTCAATACCCCGGAGGACCTGGTGACGGCAAGGAAAATGGCCGGACCCGACCAGGAGTGATTTCCTAAATATATAAGGAGAATAGAATGGATTTACCTGCAATTATAAATCAGATGAAACAGCACCCGGAAATATCCAAAGCCGGCATGGTGCTTTACCATAACGGTATTGTCCGGGCCACCTCCCGTGAAGGGGATGCGGTCACCGGCCTCACCGTAAAAGTGGATCAGGCCAAACTGGATGAGATACTGGCGGAGGCCAAGGCCCGGCCGGGCATCGTTGAGGTGCTGGTTTATATCCAGGCGGACAAACCCCTGATGGTGGGGGATGACGTGATGTTCCTGGCCGTGGCCGGGGATATCCGGGAGAATGTCATCGAGACCCTGAGCCATACCCTGAACCGGATCAAGGCCGAGGCCACATCCAAGACCCAGGTATTTGCCTGAATCCCGTATTTTAGGACCCATATTTTAGGAGTTGGCATGAAAGAATTTACCCACCTGGACGACCAGGGCCGGGTCAGAATGGTGGATGTGGGGGATAAAACCGCCACCAAACGTATTGCCGTGGCCCGTGGACGGATTTCCATGGACCCCGCCACCCTGGAAAAGATTCTGGATGAACGGGTGAAAAAGGGAAATGTGCTGGAAACAGCCCGGATTGCAGGAGTGATGGCGGCCAAGCGAACCTGGGATTTGATCCCCATGTGCCATCCCATCAATATCACCCATGCCCGGGTGGATTTTCAACCGGACACTGAATCAAGCTGCATCCATATCGAAGCAGAGGTTTCTCTGACTGAAAAAACAGGGGTGGAGATGGAGGCTTTAACGGCCGTGTCCGTCGCCGCCCTGACCATCTATGACATGTGTAAGGCCTATGATAAGGCCATGGAAATCTCCGATATCCACCTGGCCTCAAAATCCGGCGGTAAAAGCGGTACCTATACGTCGGAACGGACCTGATTGGACGGTTTAAAATTCAAGGACACCCATGATTCCTTTTCCCGATAATCCGGTTACCCTGGAAAATTTAGGATTTCTTGGGGCCGGGTTTCTGCTGGGCATCCTTGTGGCATTTATCCTTGCCAGGCTGGGAATGACCCTGATTTCAGGACGTCTGAAAGATTTATCCAATCAGGCCCTGTACGAGAATTCCGTGAAATTCATGGATCTGGCCCGGGATCATTTCACGGGATTTGTGAGGGAGGCCCGTCAGGATTTTCGGGCAAAGGGAGATGAGATCCGGCAGGCCGTGGACCCTGTCCACAAAGTATTGGACAGGTACGAACAGCGGCTGGGTATGATGGAAAAAGAGCGGGACCAGGCTTACGGTGCCATCAGCCAGCACCTGGCAGACATGGCCAGAACCCAGCACCTGCTGCACACCGAAACCGGTAATCTGGTCAAAGCTTTGCGGGTACCCCACGTGCGGGGGCGGTGGGGGGAAATCACCCTGAAAAAAGCTGCAGAGCTATCCGGGATGGCGGAACACTGCGATTTTTCGGAGCAGATGACCGCAGGCAGCGGCAAAGGCTCACTGCGGCCCGACATGGTTGTCACCCTGCCGGGAAACCGCAGGATCATCGTGGATGCCAAGGTGCCGCTTATCGCTTACCTGGATGCTTTGGAAACAGAGGATGAGGATGAGCGGGAGGTCCGGATGACGGCCCATGCCCGTCAGGTTCTGGCCCATATTTCTCAACTCGGTTCAAAAAAGTATACGGAGCGGTTCAGCCCCAGTCCCGAATTCGTGGTCCTGTTCATTCCGGGGGAGAATTTTTTCTCAGCGGCCCTGGCCCAGAAACCGGACCTCATTGAAAAGGGGATTGCCCAGGGTGTGATTCTGGCCACGCCCACCACCCTGATTGCTCTGCTCAAGGCCGTTGCTTACTCCTGGCAGCAGCAGAAAGGGTATGAAAATGCCGAGGCAATCCGGGATCTGGGGGGAGAACTCTACCGACGGCTGTCCACCATGGCCGAACATATGAACCGCCTGGGACGGGATATTGAGCGGACTGCCGCCACCTTCAACCGAACCGCCGGTGCCATGGAAACACGGGTGATGGCTTCGGCAAGAAAGCTGGATGATCTTGCGGTTACCGGAAAACCGTTACCAGAGGTCAAGCCGGTACCGGTGGAAAAGGGGACAACCCGTGAGATGAAACAGGTGGATGCCCCCGAGGTGGAGGCGCCGCAAGCGAAGTGAATCCGAATCGAACGCCAGATGTAAAAGGGATACGCAAATGGTAAAGAAGCTGAATATCGCGTCAGTCAGTCTGTGTTTTTGTCTGATTTTAAGTCTTTGGGGCTGTGGTGACAAAGAGGTAAAGACCGACAGTACAGGCGTTCCCATGAAGCGACTGACGGTTCGGGAGTATCCGGAGTTTTTCGACAGCAGGAACTTCAAGGATCTTGAGGCATCAATCCGTCAGAGCCTGCTCTATTTCAGCCGGGTGCCGAAAACCCGCAGTTATACTTATGGTAAAGACCGCTACGATGCCGTCCATATGAAACGGTCCCTTGAAACCTTTTTGAGTTTTCTTAAGGAATCACCGAGTGCCTCAGAACTGAACCGCTTTGTCCGGAACCGCTATCTTGTATATAAAAGTGTGGGCAACTCCCAGAACGAAGTACTCTTCACCGGCTATTTTGAACCCACCTACCCGGGCAGTCGGGAACCCGGACCTGACTTCCCCTATCCGGTATATTCCATGCCCGATGACCTGCTCCAGATCGACCTGTCGAAATTCTCCAAAAAGTACAAGGGCCATAAGCGCCTGATGGCAAGGGTGGATGACCAGCGTAACCGGGTCGTTCCCTATTATTCCCGACAGGAAATCAATCATACCCCTGATTTCCAAGACCGTGCCACCCCCGTGGTCTGGCTGGCCAACCGCGTGGACCGTTTTTTCCTGGAGATCCAGGGTTCCGGACGGGTTTCCCTGACCGATGGGTCCGTGATGCGGGTTCATT
>JAKSBB010001042.1 GCA_022361315.1 Desulfobacterales bacterium | reverse complement strand
GAGGCCGTATCGATGTGAGATATGCCGGAACCCTGCATGGTGATGGCGGCACCCAGGGCCCGGACCCTGGTGTCGGAGATCCTGCG
The DNA here is from genome assembly GCA_022361315.1 of Desulfobacterales bacterium. The sequence continues at coordinate 2,907 of JAKSBB010001042.1, read as the reverse complement.
GCAGGGATGGTTGGCTTCCCAGCCGATCATCTCCTTGCCTTTGCGGATGCAGTCGGCCAGGGTACAGGAGTTGAGTTTTTCCCCATAGTACCCCGGCATGACTTCGCCTTCTTCCACCAGGTTTTTGAGCCGGAGATCCAGGGGATCCATATTCAGCTTTGCGGCCAGTTCGTTCATGGCCGACTCCATGGCAAAGGTGCCCTGGGTGGCACCGTATCCCCGGAAGGCGCCGGCGGACATGGTGTTGGTGTAGGCAACCTTGTAGGTAAACTTGATGGCACGGGCTTTGTTGTAAAGGGGCATGGTTTTGTGACCGGACAGGCCCACCGTGGTGGGGCCGTGTTCGCCGTAGGCGCCTGTGTTGGACAGGGTATCCATGTGGATGCCCAGGAGGTTGCCCTCCCGGTCTGCACCAAGCCGGACCCGGACGCGCATGGCGTGGCGGCTGGTGGAGGCGATAAAACTCTCCTGGCGGGAGAAGATCATTTTGGACGGTTTTCCGGTTTTCAGGGTCACCAGGGCCGGAAAAAGTTCGGAGACCACGGTCTGCTTGGCCCCGAATCCCGCTCCGATTCGGGGCTTGATCACCCGGATTCTCTGTTTGGGGATGCCCAGGGCCCTGGCCGTGATGGCCCGGACGTGAAAGGGAATCTGGGTGGCGGATACGATGGTCAGCCGCCCGGAATGATCCATGTAGCAGAAGGTCCGGAAGGTTTCCATCATGGCCTGATTATTGGCCTTGGTCTCGTAGGTCTGATCCACCAGGACCTCGGCGGCGGCAAATGCCGCATCCACATCCCCTGCGGAAAATTCACCGGAGGCGCAGAGGTTCCGGTTCGGGTCGTTGCCGATATCGTAGTTGACGTGGTAGTCGTCCTCCGGATGGATCACGCTGGGGTGCTCAAGGGCTTCGGCCGGATCAAATACAGGATCCAGCACCTCATAGTCCACCTTGAGGGTTTTCAGTGCACGGTCGGCCTGGCGTTCGGTTTCTGCTGCCACAATGGCCACAGGATCTCCCACATACCGGACGAACTCGTCCAGAATCAGCCGGTCGTAGGGACTGGGCTCGGGAAAGGACTGGCCGGCCATGGTGAAACGGTGTTTGGGGACATCTTCGTGGGTCAGCACGCAGGCCACACCCGGCAGTTGTTCTGCCGCCCCCGTATGGATGGATTTTATCTTTGCAAAGGCGTGGGGGCTGCGGAGCACCTTGACCACCAGGCAGTTGGCCGGGACCAGGTCGTCGGTGTAAGCGGGCCGGCCCGTAATCAGGGCCTTGGCGTCAATCTTTGGGATCCCCTGGTTGACATATTTCATCGGGCACCCCCTTTGGCGGTGAGATAGGCTTCGATGGCCCGCATCTGGCTGGCATACCCGGTACACCGGCAGAGGTTCCCGGCCAGGTAGTGTTTGATTTCTTCGGATGTCGGGGCATCAAGCTCCCGTTCCATGGCCAGGATATTCATCACCAGACCGGGGCTGCAGAACCCGCACTGGTCTGCCCCCTGGTCCGCCATGAATCCGGCAAAGGCGGCCGCCTCTTCCTGAACCCCTTCGATGGTGGTAATGGCCCGGCCGTTGGCCCGGGCCGCCAGCATGGAGCAGGAGAGCACCGGCGTACCGTCCAGCCAGACTGTGCAGAGTCCGCAATTGGACGTGTCGCAGCCCTGTTTGATGCTCAGGAAGCCTAAAGTTCTAAGGAAGTCGATGAGGGTCTGGTCCGGGGCAATATCCCTGTCGTAGGGTTTGCCGTTAATCTCGCAGGAGATCCTGAAATTCTTTAATTGCATATCTCTTGAATCCCCCTTTTGATCAACACCTTTGCCAGATGTTCCCGGTATGCTTTGGAGCCCTGGGCGTTGCTGCCGAATGTCAGTTCGTTTACGATGGCTTTGCCGGCCGCATCAATCTGTGACATGTCAGGTGTGCCGGAAAGCAGCCCGGCGGTTTGCACTGCCAGTTTTGCCCGGGAAGGCCTTGCACCTACTGAAATCCGCCAGGCCCCGCCGGTACGGGCCAGCGCCGCTGCCAGAACGGGGAAGTCCGCCGCACTTTTTCTGTGACAGACATAGGCGGTTTCCATGGGATGTGTGGGATCGGTCTGTTTGGGAATGGTAAGCTTCACCAGGATATCCCTGCCCGGGGAGGTCTCCAGAAAGTCGGCCATGGGGATTTCCCCGCCCCGGAACAGATGAACTCGGGTGTCCAGCACCAGCAGGGCCGTGATCACATCGGAAAAGCTGAACCGTGAAAAGACGGAGCCGCCCACCGTGGCAAGGTTCCGGAACTGGACGCCAACGATATGGGATACTGCATCCCGCAGCACCGGTCCGAAATTTTCCGCCAGCAACGCATTGGTTTCCAGCTGCCGCAGCGGGGTCATGGCCCCGATCTCAATGATATCGCCCCGGTCCGTAATCCGGTGGAGGCCTAATCCCGAGAGATCAATTCCCGTGTTGAACTGCCGCGTCCCCATCCGCATCCACAGCAGTCCGCCGAGAATGACGTTTTTCTTATCCTGATGCAGCAGCTCATCCGCCTGATCCAGGCTTTCCGCCGCAATAAATTCCTTTAATTCAAACACCTGATTATCCTTAAACTTTACGGTCATTTTTAATTCCGGCAATATACCATAATCCCCGGCAGGTGTCATGACACCATCTGCAATCCGTTGCCCGATACCGAATGCTTTTTTCGGTAACCGGTTTCAGCAGCTTTCCATATATTCTTTCAGGTGTTGCTCTTCTTTTTGAGATATCAGGGATTTCGGTGCCTGGGCCAGCCGCTCCTCCACCCGTTTGGCAGCCCTTTCCAGGAGGCTGTCGTTTTCCCCGGAATTGGACCCGCCCCAGTCTGAGATCCGCGGCTGCCAGCAGGATCTGAAATTCTGCAGGGTATTCATAT
>JAKSBB010000416.1 GCA_022361315.1 Desulfobacterales bacterium | reverse complement strand
GTTCAGCCCCTCGAGGAGGCCGTAAAACAATCGGAAGAACTGCCCCCTGCATTTTCCGATGGCGGTCCTCTGGACATCCCGGCGGATGCCCCCCTCACCCTGGGCCAGGCCCTTGTCAAAACAGCGGCCACCCGGGGCCATCTTGGTATCATTGTGGTCCAGGATATGGAAACCGGGAATGATGAAGGCAAAGAAGTTTTCATTTCCTATGCAGATCTGCTGGCAGCCGGTGAGCGCATCCTCACAGGCCTCCAGGCAAAAGGTTTAGGCCCCGGAGACCGGGTCATCCTTCAGCTGGCGGACATGACCGCTTATTTCAAATCCTTCTGGGCCTGTATGCTCGGCGGAATTATTCCCGTTACCATTGCCGTGGACACGGGATATACGGAAAAATCCGGGGTGGTTAAAAAGCTCTGGAATTCCTGGAAACTGCTGGAATGCCCCCCCGTCATCGCTGAAGCGGATACGGCCCGCGCCCTTGCCGGTGTACCGGATCTGTTCAAAGACGAAGATGACACCGGCACACCGTTCAGCATCTTCAGTTATGAAGGCCTGGCGGCCAGTGACAGAAATGCAAAGATCCACAAGGGAAGCGCCGAAGATGTGGCCTTTCACCAGCTCACCTCCGGCAGCACCGGAATCCCCAAATGCGTGCAGATCACAAACAGCGGTGCCATTCACTACATTTACGGTGCCGTCTCTTTCGGGAACACCGACACGGATATCACCCTGAACTGGCTGCCCATGGACCATGTGGTGCCCCTGCTCACCTGCCATCTCAAGGATGTTTACCTGGGCAACCAACAGATCCAGGTCCATCCCCGGCTGGTGCTGGCCAATCCCCTGATCTGGCTGGATCTGCTGGACAAGCACCGCTGCACCTACACCTGGGCACCCAACTTCGGCTTCAAGCTGCTCACCGATGCCTTAAATGAAGTGCCGGACAGAGCCTGGGACATCACCCCCTTGAAATTCCTGCTCACCGGCGGGGAACAGATTACCCTTCCCGTTATTGCGGACATCCACCGCCAGCTCACCGGATTCGGCATGGACCCGGACGCCATGCGGTCGGGGTACGGCATGGCGGAGATCGGTACGGTGGCGGTGAACCCCAACGTTCTCAAACCCGAGACATCGGCGGACCGTTTCCTGAAATCATCCCTCAACGGGGTCCTGGAGGAAACCGACATTGAAGGAGAATCTTCCGTTGTCTTCATGAACCTGGGACCGGCCCGGGCCGGTGTTCAGTTCAGAATCGTGGACGACGACAATCAACAACTGCCCGAAAAAACCATCGGCAACCTCCAGGTACGCGGCGGCATCGTCACCCCGGGCTACCTCAACAACGATGAGGTCAACCGGGAGGCCTTTGCCGGAGACGGCTGGTTCAACACCGGCGACCGCGCCTTTATCCGTGACAGCATCCTGACCATTACCGGCAGGGTGAAAGAAACCATCATCATCTGCGGTGCCAATTATTACTGCTACGAGATCGAGGATATCGTCAACGATATCCAGGGCGTCGAACCCACCTTCTCCGCCGCCGTGGCCGTGGACAACCCGAAGATGGGCTCGGAAGGCCTGGCGATATTTTTTGTGCCCAAGGCTTGGACCGATCCCGAGACCACCAATTCGGAAAATGCCGATCCGGAATCCACAGAAATCGACATCCCCCTGATCCGCTCCGTGCGGAACAAGGTGGGCAAGGAACTGGGGATATCCCCGGAATATGTCATCCCCATGGCCAAGAAGGAATTCCCCAAAACCACCAGTGGTAAACTCCAGCGTACGGATCTGAAAAAAGGTCTGGACCGGGGGGATTTCTCCAATGTCATCAAACAGATCGAGTTGGCCGGTGAAAGCCGGAACACCCTGCCGGACTGGTTCTTTGAAAAGGTCTGGATCCGGAAAACGCCGGCCTGCCATCCGGCAGAAGGGCGCGGCGCCTGCCTGGTGTTCACGGCGGATGTGCCCCTGTATAATGCGATCACCGCGAAACAGCCCGGGCAATATATTCGAATCGAGCCCGGCATCGCCTACGAAAAACGGTCCGACGATCATTATACCGTCCGCGCCGCCGTTGCAGAAGATTACGAAAAACTGCTCAGCGACCTGAAACGGGACGGTATAAATTTCACCCGTATACTTCACCTGTCCGCGATGGCCCCCCGGGTATCCGAAATCAATCCTGCAGGCATTAACACCGCTATGGACATTGGCGTTAGAAGTCTCCTCGGTCTTTACCGCGCGGTCTCCAGCCTCACGGCGGCGGACCGGCCGGACAGCTGGCTCACCGCAGGTACCGGCCTTCTGGACGTAAAACCCGATGATCCCCTGGCTGTAGAGCATGCCGCCATCCCGGGACTGATTAACGTCCTGGACCAGGAACTGCCCGGCATCCACTGCCGGCTG
>JAKSBB010000846.1 GCA_022361315.1 Desulfobacterales bacterium | reverse complement strand
TTTCAACTGCTGGCGGAAATCCAGGATCAAAATCCTGGGGCACTTCACCGGACTTCTGGATCTGAGGTATGCCCTGCCCCGTAATGATAAGCACGTGAAGAAATGGTTCGGCTTCCACCTGGACCGGGTATATTACCGGGGAATTGAGCTGGAAGATATTCAGGCGGTAAACTGCAGAACGCTGTCGGACCACAACCCCCTGATTGCCAGATTTGTCAGGTCGTCCGGGTTCTGATCCCCATACCGGCCACCAACGGCAGGCGAATGATAAATGTCGTTCCCCGGCCGGGTTCTGACCTTACATCCATGGTCCCGCCATGGGTTTCCGTGATGATGAAATAGGACACGGACAGACCAAGCCCTGTACCGCTGCCCACGGTTTTTGTCGTAAAAAACGGCTCGAATATCCGCTTTCTGACCTCAGCCTCCATTCCCGGCCCGTTGTCCTCAATTTCAATACGCAACAAACCGGTCTCTTCAGCCAGCCTGATGATAAAGCAAGGTTCTTTGCGTCCTGTGTCCTCCTGCATGGCCTGGGCCCCGTTTTTGAGCAAATTCAACAGTACCTGCTGGATTTTTCCCGCCTCACAGGACACGGGGGGCAGATCCGGCGCAAATTCCCGGACAATCCTGATATTCCTGAAGTCGAACTGTTTCTTCAGACTGAAATCCGTACCTGCCAGCTCAAGTACCTTTTCAACCAGCTCCGGCAGATGGTGATCGACCATCTCCACATCGGGCTTCCTGGAGAAGCTGAGCATGTTGTTCACGATTCTGGCGGCCCGGCCGCCGGATTCTTTAATGGCCGAAAGCATCTCCGGCACATCCCGTTGTGCCATATATTCCCGCACGCTGTGCATTGACACGCCGGCGGCTTCAGCCGCTGTCCGGTTCGCCGGCATATCCACATCCGTTAACCTTCGACTCATCAAATCGGCAGTCTGGATCATTCCGGCCAGGGGATTGTTGATCTCATGGGCCATACCGGCGGCAAGCCCCCCCACGGAAAGCATTTTCTCCGATTGCACCATCACCTCTTCCATTTTTTTTATGTAGGTGATGTCCCTGCCCTCCGGAATCAGAAACAGGATCTTTCCCTCATCATCGCAGACCTGTTTGAGTGAAAAGTCAAACACATGAAGGCCGTCGGCACCGGGATGGGTGGCTTCAAAACGAACAAAGGCACCTTCCAGGGCCTGTTTTATCCCCGCCTTGACCCGGCGTTGCAATTCCCGGGAATGGGCCCACCACGGGGTATCCCAGAAGTATTTCCCGATGACGTCCGCTTCCAAAACATTTACAAATTTTAAGGCCGTGCTGTTCACCTCAATCAAACGTCCGTTAGGACCCAACAGGCCGCTGAACTGGAATGTATGGTTGAAGATAGCACGAAACTTCTGTTCCCGCTCCTCCAGAGAGGCCTGGGTTGTCTGCACCCGCCGGACCATGTCCTGGAATGCAACGGCCAGATCGCCGATTTCATCCCGGGACCGGACATCAATACACATATCTGCTGTTTGGGTTTTACCATCTCCGATCTGATCTCCTGTCTGATCGCCTATCTGGGTCATGGCCATCCGCAGCCGCTCCACCGGACGCACAAGGGTGGCGGCCAGAATCAGTGACAGCACAATACCGGTTCCCACAAAGATGATGCCGAAAATAAGGGTCCAATGTCTCAACGCAGACACAGATGAAAAGACTTCCTCTGTATTGCGCTGGAGAATCAGGGTCCAGTCAAATCCGGAAAGACGGGTAAAATCCCGGGTGTCCATCCGGTTAACCAGCAGCTCTTTGTACCCTAAATCCACAATGGCATAGTCCTGTTCCGCAAGCGCGTCCAGGATCGGGGCCGAGCCGTAAGGGGCCATAAACTGAAACGGACCGGTGCTGTATAATATGTTTCGATTTCCGGTGACAAGATCGATTCGTGTGGATTCAAACGAATCGGAAAATAAGGTGACTTCATTGATGATACGATGAATATCCAATGCCGCTTTTACCACACCGGCGAATCTGTATGCGGTGTCCTTCACCGGTACGGCAATTTCAATCACATATCTGCCAAGGTCGGGGTCATACAACACCTGGGATGTATATGCGCCCTTATATCTTACGGTTTGCCACCAGGCCTTTTCAGCCAAGTCCATATCCCCGGACGTGCTGATCTGGGCAATGTTCCTCCCGTACCGGTCTGTAACAAGAACATCCAGAAAGGGAGAATAGCCCCGGTTCAATTCCTGGACATCGATAAAGGCTGTCTTCATTTCCCTGACAAGGTCTCCGGCGCTGTAAATATCCGGGCTGTAAGGCCTGGCACCCCCTGATTTGTTAACGGCCTCCAGCACCCCTGCCAGGGAAGGCCGGGTGGTAAAAAACTCAAGGGTCTCAATTTTATCGCTGATGTTCTTGTCCAGGGTTTTCATCACCTGGCGTGCAGAATCTGCGGACCGGGCGTTGATCGCGTCCCGGAGATAGGTTTCGGACGTTTCGGTAAACTTGAATGAAATCACAAACAACACCGCCAGCATCAGGCCAAAGCTGAGAAGAATCTTTTCACGGATGGCAATACGCATCATTGGTTCCTGAACCGGATACTGCCGTCCGGAAGAATTTGGGCAGGTTTGAGTGAAAAGATGATATCCCGTTCCCCCTTCCGGGTGTTAATCTGACCGGTAACACCGCTGTAGGAAAAGCCACCGGCCAGGCAACTGCGGATGGTTTCAGGATCCGTTGACTGATTTTCCATCAGACCGGCCAAAAGCTTGATCAAATCGTAACCATTGGCGGCGAACAAATCAAAATCCGCCTGGAACCGCTCACGGAACCGCTGCTTCAGCTTTCCGGCAGCGGCATAGCGGGGATTATAGATGGTTGGTGCGGAAACATACACCCCTGCGGCTTCCGGCATGGTTCGGATACCGGTGTTGCCCATGTGGGCAGGTCCCAGCACCCGTCCCTGATATCCCGCCGCCCGGATGGCCCTGAGTATGGACTTCAGGTGGCTTGTCAAACCAACGATGTACACCGCCTCCGTGTCCATTACCGCCCGCACATGGTCGGCGAAATCCCGGGTTGCCGTCTCAAAGGCAGCTTCGGTAAGTGTTTTGTTACTCTCCCGGTAGGCGGTCCTGAAAAAACCGGACAGCTCCCGGCCGAAAGGATCGTCCAGATAGATAACCCCGAGATGCGTCACGTGCATTTGGTTCAGGACTGCCAGGGCCGGGGCCACGTCTTCCCATGCCGAGGTATAAAATCTGAAACACCAGCGGTTCTGACGGGTCAATTCAGGCGTGGACGTAATACAGCTGACCATGGGCAGGTTGAATTTTTCCGCCAGTGGGGCCAGGGCCATGGAGGTGGCACTGTAATGGGTGACCATCAGATCCGGCGAAGACTTCCGGGCCAATTCCTCAAACATTGCCCCGGCCGTGTGATGATCTCCCCGGCTGTCTCTGACCTCAAGTTTAATGGGCTGGCCGTTTATCCCGCCCCACTTGTTGACCTCCGATATCGCCAATTCCATACCCTGTCTGAGCTCACGGCTGTCCTCAGCCCCTTTTCCCGTAAGGTCAAAAACCGCACCGATAATAAAGGGGTCCTGCTTTGGCTCACATCCGGGGAAAAACAGACTGATGCACAGGCACAGGATAAGCCATACCGGTACGCCGGGGATGGGGAAGCCGGACGGTCTGTTTTGAATGAAATTGTGCCGCGAAGATACGATGTCAGCCATGGGATTGAGAATAAATCAATCCCATGGCCGGCGTCAACGGCATTCGTAAAATTAATACGGTCTATGGAAACCTGGAATATCTAATGGGCACTCTACTGCGGAATCCGTTGCCGGTCAAACCAATGCCGGGCCACATAGATAAAGGGGGTATCAGCAGCGCCCACCACCCACTTGAGCAGGTAAGTGGTCCAGAAGATTTCCACCAATACACCGGCCGGATACACCCCCCAGAACGCAAGAAGCGTAAACACCGTAGAGTCGATGAACTGACTGACCATGGTGGAAGCGTTGTTCCGTAACCAGAGGAGACGGGCCGAAGGAAACCGCTGCCGCCAGAAATCAAAGGCCCAGACATCGTGAAGCTGGGAAAGCAGGTAGGCCAGGAGACTTGCGCCGGCAATCCTGGGCATAAATCCGAAGATTGTGGACAGGCTTTCCTGGGCGAAATCGTCCGGAGCCGGTTTAAAATAAAGGGCCAGGTTCATTAACACGGTCATGGCCACCAGGGAAAACAACCCGATAAATACCGCCCGCCGGGCTTCCTTTTTCCCGTAGATTTCAGACAAAATATCCGTCACCAGGAAAGATGAGGCATACACAATATTTCCCAGGGTGGCGGTGATGCCGAAAAGATCCACCAGTTTGATCACCTGGACATTGGCCACAACTGCGGCCAGGGGTACCCATGCATACAGACCGGCACGGCCGAACAGACGATAGGCGATAAGAATACATCCGAAGTTGACGGCCAGCATGGCCAGCCAGAGAAGCTCGTTCAAGGAAAACCTCCAGTTTTGTTAAGGCGGGTGCTGTGTACCGCCGTAGTTTTTATAATGCTGCGTTGGTTTAGCCGGTCACCTGCCGGCCGTGCAGCGGGGATTAGATCTACACGGTTTCACCATTAAAATCAAGGCAATCTTTCAAAATATCAGGCAGTTCCCCCAATGCGCCTGTCACATTACGGACCATGGCATCCCGGTTTCTAAAGACAAGCCCTCCGGTTTCTGGTATAGGGAACTAATTTGATTTTAAAGGAAACATACCAGCAACTATTCCATGACACCCTCACCACATCCTGATAATGAAACGACGGCAAAAGCCTGGCAAGCCTGGCGGGAAAAAGTCATATCCTATTGTCTGCTGCTCGGCAGCCTGCTGACCTTTCTTTCTTTGGTCCCGAGTATCGTATTGCTGACCTTTGAAGAAAAGCATCTGCTGTTATGGTTTTCCTCCGGGGCGTTTCTTGTCTGTATGGGGCTTTTTGCATTAAAACGTCTTCCCTACTGGATACGCGCCTGGAGTGTCGCCATCCTGCTCCTGGGAATGGGTGTCTCCATCATTTTCCTGAGAGGGCCGTTTACCAGCGGCCTGCTATGGTGTTTCCTGGCTGCCATTGCCTGTGCCGTGCTGATCAACAGAGGCGCTGCCATCGGCATGTGCCTGGTCAACCTTGTCCTTATTCTTACCGTGGCATTGATAATCGCCGGAGATCCGCCTGAGAGCTGGAACCTGCTGACCCATGCGCCGCTGATCAACTGGGGAATTACGGGCATCATTTTTATGAGCCTGTCACTGATCGGCACCCTGGCCATCAATTACCTGCTCCAGCGCACCCATGACGCCTTTTTAACCGCCCATGGGAATGAACACCGGCTGTCCGTTGAAATGGCCGAACATCGGCAGACCCACCTGGCGCTTCAACACAGCGAACAACTTTTCAGAACCCTTGTGGAAGCGTCCCCCCTTGCCATTGCCCGGCTTACGGAAAAAGGAGGCTACACCTATCTGAACCCCAGGTTTACCGAAGTGTTCGGATACACCTTAGCGGATATCCCCTCGGATAACGCCTGGTTCGAACTGGCATTCCCCGATCCCGAAACACGCAGGGATGCCATACAATCCTGGCAGGCTGATATTACCTCACTGGATAAGCATCTGGAACGGATTTTCCCTATCCGGTGCAAAGACGGCACGCAAAAACAGATCAGAATCCGTCCGGTTCAAATTGCCACGGGCGATTATCTCATCACCTATGAAGACATCACCCGCCAAACCGCACTGGAATCCCAACTCCGTCACGCCCAGAAGATGGAAGCGCTGGGAACGCTCACCGGCGGCATCGCCCATGACTTCAACAACATTCTGAACATCATCATCGGGTATACCGACCTGCTGCTCCTCGATCAGGACTCACAAGAAATTCAGGGCATCCAGGAAGCAGGGCTGAGGGCCAGGGATATTGTCAAACAATTGTTGACATATATGCGGAAAACCGTCGGAGAGTCGGATTTCATTGACCTTGGTGAGATTTTAATGCGTAATATCAAATTGCTCCGTCCCACCGTTCCGCTTGGGATCTTTGTGTCAATGACTATCCAGAGAAACCTGCCCCTGATCAGAGGAAACGCTTGCCAGATGGATCAAACCTGCATGAATCTAATGTCCAATGCCGTTCAGGCCTGCATGCCGGATGGCGGAACGATATCGGCCAAAGTTGACACTGTTGGTGACGCCGAAACAGGCAAACAGATGGTCAGGATCACCGTTGAAGATACAGGCCAGGGGGTTGCTCCGGAAAATATAGACCGGATATTTGACCCCTATTTCACCACCAAACCCATGGGAAAAAGTTCCGGTCTCGGGCTGTCAGTGGTTCAGGGTATCGTCAAAGGCCATTACGGTACCATTGACGTCCAAAGTGTTCCCGGTAAAGGCACCCTTTTTGATGTGCGGTTCCCGGCCTGCAAAGGGCAACCTAAGGAGAAATCATCAACATCTCAGCAGCAACTGCCTGCCGGTAGCGGAACCATCCTACTGGTGGATGATGAGGAGAGGGCGGTTGAAGTGACTGGAAAATTTCTTACCCGTCTCGGTTATGAGATAAAGGGTTTTACACATCCCCGGGAAGCGCTTACCGCGTTCATGGACGCACCGGAGAATTTTGATCTGATCATCACGGACATGGGTATGCCGGAAATGACAGGCGATGTGCTCACCAAAACAGCCCACACCAAAAGACCGGACATTCCGGTAATCATGTGCACGGGCTATCACGAAAGGGTTTCCAGGGAAAATTTCAGAGATCTGGGTATTGATTTACTGATAGATAAACCGGTGGACCACAGCCACCTGGCGGGTGAGATTAAAAGACTGATCAGCCCTGAAAGAACCCGGGACTGAGGGCTGAAACAAAACGCCGGCCCGGGAACTCCCGGACCGGCGTCTGCAGAATGAAATGCTTCGATCAGCAGTAGATCTTCTATTCGCCCAGATAGGCCTCCCGGATCTTCGGGTTTTCCAGCAGGGAAGAGGCCTTGTCTTCCAGGGTCACCTCACCGGTTTCCATGACATAGCCACGGGTGGCAGCCTGGAGGGCCAGGTTGGCGTTCTGCTCAACAACCAGGATGGTGGTCCCGTCTTCCCGGTTGATGTCCTTAATGATATCAAAGATCTGCTGGATGATGATGGGGG
>JAKSBB010000926.1 GCA_022361315.1 Desulfobacterales bacterium | reverse complement strand
GGGCCAGGTTTCCCAGGGCGGAGAGCAGAAAATTTTCCATACCTGCTTCATTGCCGATATTTTCAAGGGCATCATTATACAGATCATAGGCTTTGTCGTATTCCTTGGCATCAAAACAAATCTTGGCATAGCTGACCCGTGCCATCCGGCCGGCACTGGTATTGGCATATTCATCCAACACAGAATCAAACTGTTCTTTAACAGCCTCATATCCCTTTTGGGGGTCCTGGTCCTTACTCATGGATTCGCCGTAGGCTGCGGTGGCCTTTGCCACCATCTGAGAGGCTTGAATCTCGGACCGTTTAAAATTATACATGATGGCTGTAAAGATGAGACAGACAACAACGACGGCGCCAATGACCAGTCCCAGTTGTTTTTTATGGGAAGCAGTAAAGTTCAGCCCCTTTACAAGCGCTTCCTGAAAAGGATCCATCTGTTCCAGTTCCCGTTTCCGTTCGTTTGATACGCCTTGATCTGCCATGTCCTAAACACCCTTATATTTGAGTTAAAATTATCTGTTACCAGACCAGAGAATTGTGAATCCAGCCGACTTCACCGTCCGCATGCTCAATTTTCAGCCAATTGCCTTTTTTCTTTAGCACCTTGAACGGCACCCCCCGCTCCACCCGGAGGACGACCTTTGATTTTGTTGTGGGTTCTCCTCTCACATTGCACTTGGATTTAACCGTAATTACCGCATTGATTTTATCCAGCAGAGATTTATGAATCCAGGCCGTATCCCCTTCAAAATCCTTGACCTCATACCAGTCTTTTTTTTTGGAAATTACAAGAAACGGATGATATTTTTCCACCTGCCAGAGCACTTTATTCTGGGTGCCCGCCCCGTTACGAAGATTAGCGATGGATGCTTTCACTGCCACCCGCTCAGCAGCGGAGGCAACACTTCCGATCATCATCGCCAAAAAGAGCGAAATGATGAGTATATTTATGATTCTTCCTGAGGTCATCTTCATATCTGTCTCCATTCATCTTTTCCGCATTTAGCCCGGCATCATTTTAACATCATCCCCGCCTGGTATACCAGAAAAGCCATCCCCCATGCAACCACGGTGGTATAGCACACGTTAAACCAAGCCCACCGGGGGGAAGCCTCCCTGTAAATTGCCACCACGGTTGCAAAGCAGGGCACATAAAGCAAGACGAATACCATCATGGACAGGGCGGACTGGGGTGTCATTCCCGAGTCTCTCAGGGCATTTGCCAGGGCATCGCCCTCGTCTTCATGATCGTGGCCCACCCCGTAAAGGACCCCCATGGTACTCACCACCACCTCCTTGGCCACGAAACCTGTGACCAAAGCCACGCTGGCCTGCCATCCGATACCGATAGGCTGGAATACGGGCTCCAACGTCCTGCCGATCATTCCGATGTAGGAGCCTGCCACCCGCTCCTGTTCCTTTTTATTCAAAAGTGCCCCCACAAGATCGTCCCGTTCGGCTTCAAGGGTCGTCATCTTATCCGAAGCACCACTGCCAAGTTCGGCAATCATTTTCTCATACCGGGTCTGAATGTCTGATATCCCGGCTTCATAATCCGTCGAATACGTTACCTGGCGGGGAAAGGTGGACAACACCCATATAATGACAGACCCCACCAGGATGACACCACCCATCTTTTTGAGAAACATTTTGCTCCGGTCCCACATATGAATCATCAGACTCTTCAGCATGGGTACCCGATACGGAGGCAGTTCCATTACAAAGGGGGCCTCCTCTCCCTGGAACAACAATTTCCTTAGAATCCGTCCGGAGAGTATGGCAAAGAGAATGCCGGCCGCATAAAGGCAGAAAATCACCGTACCGGCCCTGTGGGCGAAAAAGGTTCCTGCCAGCACAATGTAAACGGGCAATCGGGCAGAACAGGACATGAATGGTGTCATCAGGATGGTCAATATCCTGTCTTTCCTGTTCTCCAGAGCGCGTGTTGCCATAATTGCAGGCACGTTACAGCCGAACCCCATCAGCATCGGAATAAAAGATTTGCCATGAAGACCGGATGTATGCATAACCCGGTCCATGAGAAAAGCGGCCCTCGCCATATATCCCGTGTCTTCAAACAGGGCGATACAAAAAAAGAGGATTAATATATTAGGTAAGAACATAATCACCGACCCGATACCGGCAATAATTCCGTCCAGAACCAGTGATTTCAACAAAGACGGTGCCATGGCCTTGTCCACGGCTCCGGAGATCATAGACACTCCAGCCTCAATCCATTCCATGGGATAGGCACCCAGAGTAAATGTCAGCTGAAACATGGCCCAGATAAAAAAGATAAATACAGGTATACCGAAAAACCGATCTGTCAAGACAAGATCGATCTGGCGGGACATATCCACACGCTTTCGCGTCGTCAGCGTCACGGCAACCTTAAGCAGCCCTTCAATGACCCCGTAGCGGTCATCGGTCAGAACAATTTCAAAATCGTCCTGAAACAGATCCCGGATCCGGGTTCTGCAGGTGTCAGCAGTCGCCAGAACATCCTCTCCACCGGGGAATGCCTCAATTTCATCTTTTATCAGCTTATCGTCTTCAAGCAATTTGATGGCCTGCCAGCGCGCCCGAAGGGTGTCACCCTCTCCGACGGCAACTGAAAGTGCATCCCCCACGGCATCAATACAGGCTTCAATCTCCCGGCCGTATTTCACCGGCCTTGGGGTTTTCCCGGCCTCAAACGCCTCAATTTCCTTGAGGGCAGCAGCCAGAATCTCTGATGTTCCCCGGTTTTTATTACCAACAGTAAACACCACGGGCAAATCCAGAAGTTCGGAGAGTTTGTCCGCGTGAATTTTGATTCCCTTTGCCTCAGCCATATCCGCCATATTCAGGACAAAAAGGGCCGGACGTCCCAGCTCAAGAATTTGAAGTGCCAGGAACAGGCTCCGTTCGAGGTTCGAGGCATCAATGATATTAATGACGATATCAGGCGACTCGTTCAGAATATAATCCCGGGCAGTCACCTCTTCAATGGAGAATGGGGTGAGGCTGTAGGTGCCGGGCAGATCCACCACATTTACCTGGAGATCCTTGTATGTCAGGCGACCTTCTTTTTTCTCAACGGTAACCCCGGGCCAATTGCCCACCTTCTGTCTTGCACCGGTCAGGTTGTTGAAAATGGTTGTTTTGCCGCAATTGGGATTGCCGGCCAGGGCAACGGTAATAGATTTCATACTTATCTTTTTATAGACCTTACGTGTTCCACCAGGATATTCGCCGCCTCTTCCACGCGCAGGGAGATGTGGTATCCTTTCACCACCAGTTCCAGCGGATCCCTCAGGGGGGCATATTTTTCAACATAGACGCTGGTTCCCCTGTTGATTCCCATTTCCAGCAGACGGCGTCTTAGCACACTTTCCCCGGACACCCGTGCAATGGTTCCTTCCTGCCCCGCCTTCATCTGGCTGAGTTTCACCATGCCTTCGGGAATTGCCCGCCGTTGAACAGGTTCAAGAACGCCGGTGTCAAGCTTTTCAGGCCCCAGTGACTGTACCTGGATTTTCTCAGCCATGCCTGTTCCGATGACCAACCTGTTTTCGCCTGCGGCAATTACCACCTGTCCACCGATACCATTGGTCACCATTTCAATGGTGTCTCCGATCTTAAGGCCCATGGATGAAATACGCAATTGCATTTTCTTTCCCGCATCAACCGCCTTGACCACCAATTTTTCACCGGGTTTCGCTTTATTCAGGGGAACCAGAGAATCCCTGCCCACCATACATGCGGCGCAGAGCCCGTAAATTTCCATCTTATGCTGGAGCATATAAAAGCCGTAAGCCCGGGCCACTTTTTCCTGGATCGCCTCCATGGCCTCGTCTCTGAACTCCAGAATGGCCCCACACTTGGTGCAGACCATATGATCGTGGTGAACCCCGAGATGGCGGTGCTCATAAAGCACGGTGTTATCCCGGTCAAAATCCACCCGATTGGCAAAACCGAAACGGCAGAGCTGTTCCATGCTCTGGGCCACAAAGCGCTCATCCAGGGTAACGCCGTCTTTTACGAGTTGCCGGACGATATCATCCAGGCTCACATGATGTTCCAGTTTTAAAAAGGCTTCCAATACCTGGAACCGCTCTTCAAACCGGTCCACCCCCTGCTGCCTAAAGAGCCGCCGAAACTGTTTTTTTTCCTGCTCGTGACTGTTGATCATCTTTGTCGCCTTCCCCTAAAAATAACGTTCTAAGATATTATAGGTCCCAGTTGATGTCAAGCCATTGGACCACCGAATCATTCAGTAAAAACGAACATCCGACAGGGCCTGCTAAGGATCATTTATTACAGGAAAATCTGACTGGCGGGACAAAAAAAGGCCCCTGCCTGTAAGACCAGTAACAGGCAGGGGCCGGTAAACGCCTAAATGGCGGATAGGGTTAGGAGTAAATTTTTTTCATTTCATGGCGCAGCCCCATGATAAGGCTGATCAGCATCACACACATGACCACTGTAAAGGGCAGGCCCACACTTACGGCAATGGCCTGGATGGCACCCAGGGCGTCAGCACCGCCGCCAACCAGCAGGCAGACAGCAATCAGACCCATCAACGTGGCCCAGAACACCCGCTGTTTTACAGGGGCGTCCATTTTACCACCGGCGGTGATGGCATCAACAACCAAGGAACCGGAGTCAGATGAGGTCACAAAGAAGACCAGTACCAGCACGATACCGATAAAGGAGGTCAGCCCGGTTAAAGGCAGATTTTCCAGCATCTGGAACAGGGCAAGGGATACTTCCCCAAGACCTTTTTCCGCCAGGACACCCACGCCGTTCTGGATCTGATGCAGGGCGTTACCGCCGAAGGCCTGCATCCAGAACAGAGTCAGGATGGTGGGAACCAGTAGCACTGCAGTCATAAACTCACGGATGGTGCGGCCTTTGGAGATACGGGCGATAAACATGCCGACAAAGGGTGCCCATGAAATCCACCATGCCCAGTAGAATACGGTCCAGCCTTTGTAGAATTTCTCGTCTGCACGGTCCATCCAGTTACTCAGGGGCAGCAGGTACTCGGCATAGGCTGCGGTCGTGGTAAACAGACCGGAGACAAAATGCATGATGGAACCGCAAAGAATGGTAAACACCAGTAAAGAGAAAGCCAGGCCCATGTTGATGTTACTCAATACCTTAACCCCACCCTCAAGACCTCTGACAACGGAGACGATAGCGGCCATAGTAACCAGGGCGATGATAATCAACTGAAGACCCAGGGTATTTTCAATACCGAAGATAAAAGAAAGACCGGATGCCGCCTGCTGTGCACCGAACCCCATGGAGGTGGCCAGACCGAAAATGGTGGCAACAACGGAAATCACATCGATGATGTGACCGGCCCATCCCCAGGTCTTTTCACCCAGAAGGGGGAAGAAGCAGGAACGGATGGTCAGGGGAAGATTTTTGTTAAAGGCAAAGAAGCCAAGGGCCAGGGCTACAACCGCATACATGGCCCAGGGATGAAGTCCCCAGTGAAACATGGTGGCACCCATGGCGGCCCGTGCCGCCTCAGGGGTTTTTCCGGCCACGTTCAGCGGCGTTCCCCACCAATCCGTATAGTATGCCACAGGTTCCGCAACACTCCAGAACATCAGACCGATGCCCATACCGGCTGCAAACAGCATGGCAAACCATGACATACGGGTAAATTCAGGCGCACACGCCTCCCCACCCAGCCGAATCTTACCTGCCGGCAAAACGATCATTGCAATGCAGAATAAAACAAACACATTGCCCGCAATCATAAAGAACCAGTCAAAGTTCTGAATCGTCCAGGATTTGGAACTGTCAAATACCTTTTTGGCATCCACAGGGTTCATCAGGGTTAAAATGATAAAACCGATTACAACGGCCGCCGCAATAAAGAAAACCGGTCCATGAAAATCCATGCCCCATTTTCTGGTGTTGTCCTGGCCGACCACATAATCGGTATCAAACCTGTCTTTCATCACACACACACTCCCTTTTAAAAGTTACAATTATACAACTCCCCTGGCCAAACCCATATAGTCACGGATTCGGATCGGGGTTATCCCCGCTTTTTATAATGGATTTTAAATTTTGAATTTCTTTACTATGGCTGTCAGCTTCTCCGACAGTTCGGACAACTCCTTTGAACGGATATCCACGGTGCCGCTGCTCTGGGTCATCTCATCCGCAGTTTTTGCCACCTGGGCGATATCCCCGGCAATTTCAGCCGACACCGCCGTGCTCTGGGTAATATTCACTCCCACCTGATCCACACCCTCGGTCACCTGGGCAATATTTTCAGAAATATTACGGGTGGTGGCAGCCTGTTCTTCTATGGCCGATGCAATCATGACCACAATCTCACTGACCTGTTTTACCACTTCCGCCACTTCGTTTATCTGGGCAACGGTTAGATCTGTGGAATTTCTTATATTTTTGACCTTTTCGGAGATTTCCTGGCTGGCATCCGCCGTCTGGGCGGCCAGTTCTTTAATCTCATTGGCCACAACGGCAAACCCCTTGCCGGCCTCACCGGCACGGGCGGCTTCAATTGTGGCATTCAACGCCAGAAGGTTCACCTGGGAAGAGATGTCTGAAATGGTTTCCACCACCTGGCCGATTTCATTGGCCGATGTCCCCAACTCTCCCACCTGCTCCGAAGCCATACCGGTTTTTTCAACCACAGACGCTGTGATTTCCCTGGCCGTAACCGTATTTTTCGAAATTTCGCCGATGGTACTGGTCATCTCTTCCG
This sequence comes from Desulfobacterales bacterium, assembly GCA_022361315.1. Next base: position 482 of record JAKSBB010000926.1, on the reverse strand, counting down.
TGGCTGCCGCCACCGTCCCCATATTACCTACGGCCTGTTCCATAGCTGCGGCCACGGAAGTCATGGACGCATTCATCTCTTCACTGGCGGCAGAAACGGAGGCAGATCGTTCGGAAGTCTGCCCTGCCCCGCCGGCCATGGTCCTGGAAATGTCCGCCAATGTGGTGGAGGAGTTGTTCAGTTGATCCGCATTCCTGTCCACATCCTGAATCAGGATATGAATCTTGTCGATAAAGGTATTAAACCATTGGGCCACCTGGCCGATCTCATCTTTAGCCGTGACTTCCAGGCGGGTGGTCAGATCACCTTCACCCTCGGCAATGTCCTTGAGTTTATCCACAATGCGGATTAAAGGGTTCACCACCTGCCCCGCTGCGAGCCAGGCAATGGGAATCACCAGGGCGACGCAGACAAGGGCCACCAGGCTGATCATCACAATCATCTGCCGGGTGTTTTCCCGCACCAGGGCATCGGATTGAAGC
>JAKSBB010000585.1 GCA_022361315.1 Desulfobacterales bacterium | reverse complement strand
TTTTTCCACTCTCTTCTTTTTAGGGACTTTGGCAGGATTTCGAGTAATGCCCACGCCATATTCATGGAGTCGTGCAGAGCTGCATTGGGGTCTGGTGCCACATAGTTGCGGGAACTTTTTTTGGGGGTTTTCCCTTCCACAAGACGCTGAACCATATTCTCCCTGAAGATAATACCATTTTCCCTTGCCTCATCCACCATCCATTTGAGTGGAATTTTAGCGGCCCCGCTTTCCCCTTCCGGATATCCGCCGCCGATATCGGAGTGAACCCCCGAAAACCATACTTGTTTAACATCCTGTTCCTGGGCATCATCATCCTTCACAAATGGGTGGGGTTTAAATATGCCTCCCTCTTTCCATGGCATCAGACGAAACATCCTTCGGCGCTCATCAATGGACATCGCGTGGCGAAATGATTTTACACAAGGGTTTTGAAGGGTATAGGGCAATGTCTCTAAAGAGGGAAGATATAGCCGGTCCGGCCGGGGAACGATAACTGACCCAACGGTGTCCCAGCATCCCATGAAGCGTATGGTAATCCGTTTGGTGTCCATAACTTCCTGAAAGCGCCATGCGATGGAAAGATCATCCCGATTGCTCGCCTGTTTATAGGCTGTAAGGGCATAGCTGAAAAGATTGTCATTATGAACCTTCAGCAGGCCAACCATATTGAGAAATCCCGCCAATACCCGGATGGTGTATGCCCCTCTGCTGAATCCGAATAAATATATTTGGTCTCCGTCCTGATAATTGTTCGCTAAAAACCTGTAGGCTTCCAATACATTGGTATCCAGGCCGTAACCCGTTGATAGACCAAATACGCCTTTCGCCTTATTTTTGAACCGGGCCCAGGCATTGCTGTTGCTGATTGTACCGACACCCGGATCATAAAATCCGAGTTGTGTTTCATCCTTTTTTATCAATCGGTAAAATTTCAAGACATTGGACTGGTTTTCTTTAATTTCATTTCCAGTACCGTCACAGCAAATAATCAAACTTCTGCCCATGATGAACCTCCTGTTAAAACTGAAAACTGAGTAGATCAATCCCTGTATCCTCAGGGTGTTGGCCGCATGCGTGCATTGCGGTGAAAACGATGATAGATCAAGATGTTCATGCCATATTAGAAACAGGCAAAAAAAACAACAGGAAATTTTCTTGGGTGATGAGGACCTTTTTCTTCAGCTTCGGAAGATACTTATCGCCAGGAAATGTCTGCGGCGTTGAAGCTTAAAAATATGATCTTACCCGGATGGAGGTTCTGGGCGGCCACCTGGTCCGGGGATATGCTCAGGGTAATCGAGAATCCGTCCAAAGCAATGGTGGTCAGGATATTCCCGCTCTTCTTTTCCAGCAGCATTTGGGTGATGCCGGCGGATATCTGATTGTCTGCCCCATTGTCCCGGGTAAGCTTAATTTCAATTTTTCGTTTTTCAATGATGGCGGTTTCACCATCCTGGGGAGAGAGGCGGATGGCTTCTCCGTTGCCCAGATCTCTGATGGGAAATCCATCGGGACCGGCCAGATAAGGGGGCGGAAATACACTTTCTTCGCCCGTGGCATAGATCCGGCCGCGGGCCATGGAGATCCGGGTGTCGGAGCACTCATGGAGCCATGCCAGATCATGGCTGACGATGATCAGGGTGCAGCCCCAGTCGTTGCGGGCGGCGATGGAGGCACGGCGGATGAGGCGGGCGCTTTCGATATCCACGCTGGCGACGGGTTCGTCCAGAAGCAGGGCGTCCGGTTTCAGGATGAGGCGGGCGGCCATGGCGACCCGCTGGGCTTCCCCGCCGGACAGCTCGTGCCACTGCCGCCGGTGGAAATCTTCGTAGTTCAGTCCCACCGCAGCAAGGGCGGTGCTTACCCGGTTTTCCAGATCTGTCGTGTCTTTTCTGATTTTCAGACCATATGCCACATTGTCGAATACCGGGCGCTTCAGCAGGTAAGGCTTCTGGGTCAGGAGGGTCACTCTGGACCGGACACGGGGGGACAGGGGATGCTCGGCCCGGCCGTTAAACCGGATTTTCCCTTCGCTTGGTCTCATGGCAAAGGCCAGGAGTTTGAGCAGGGTGCTTTTGCCGCTGCCGTTGGGGCCGGAAAGACCGGTGATACTTCCGGGGGCAATGGAGAGTTGGTCTATGTCCAAGACTTTTTTGTCCCCGTAAAAATGGCGGACTCCGTGGATGTCGTATATGCTTTCGGACATGATCAGTGCTTCCTCAGGAAAGAGAGGCTCAGGTTCACAGCAAAAGCAATGGCCATGAGGACAATGCCTAAGGCAATACCATCTGCAAACATGCCTTTATTGGTTTCCAGGGCAATGGCGGTGGTGATGGTCCGGGTATGGTACTTGATGTTGCCGCCCACCATCATGGATATACCGACCTCCGTCAGGACACGGCCGTAGGCGGTTACTGCAGCGGCCAGAATGCCGTAGCGCACCTCCCAGAGGCAGGTGGCGATGATATCTTTTTTTCCGGCTCCCAGTGACATCAGGGTCAGTTTCAGATCCTGGTCAATGTTTTCAATGATGGAGGCGGTGATGGCCGTGACAATGGGGAAGGCGAGGATGGTCTGGCCGATGGCAATACCGGACAGGGTGAACAGTAACTCAAATTCCCCCAGAGGCCCCCTGGAGGAGATAAATGCGTAAACCACAAGTCCCACACAGACGGTGGGCAGGGCGAGCAGGGTATCCAGAACCGTGCGGACCTGGCGTTTGTACCTGAAGTCAAAATATCCTAAAGCAAAGCCGCAGGGCAGGCCCGCGGCAAGGCTCACCACCATGGACCAGGTGGACGCCTGGAGGGTGGCGGAAACTGCTGACCAGGTGGAGGCATCTCCCCTGATCAGCAGTTCAATGGCTTTTAGAAAGCCTGCAGCAAGATACTCCATGAACTGCGGGCTTACTTATTTAGCATTGGGAATGAAGAGCTTCTGACCGAGAAGTCTGAAGTCTGCTATACGTTTCTGTGCAGAAGAAGAGGCCATCCAGTCGGAAAACTTCAGTGCCAGGTCATACTTGGCGTCGGCACAGTTTGCGGGGGCCAGTGTCAGTACGGAGTATTGGTTCAGTAGAATGTTGTCCCCTTCAACCAACACTTTGAGAGGGGCATTGCCACCCTGCTGGTCCTGGTATTTGATGTAGGTACCGCGGTCGGTCATGGTGTAACCTTTTCTTTCCTGGGCCACATTGATGGTGGCCAGCATGCCCTGACCGGTCTGGATGTACCAGGCTTCTTTTTCGGGAAGGACCATGCCTGCATTTTTCCAGAGCCGTTTTTCTTTTTTGTTGGTGCCGGAATCGTCGCCGCGGCTCATGAACAGGGCGCCTTTGGCCTTGATGGCGGCCATGGCGTCAGCGATTTTTTTGCCCTTGATACCTGCGGGGTCGGATGCCGGGCCGATGATTACAAAGTCATTATACATGATTTCCCGTCTGTCTTTTCCGAATCCTTTTTCAATGTAAGCTTTTTCCGCAGGGGGGGCATGTACCAGGAGCACGTCAACGTCGCAGTTCTGACCCAGTTTCAGGGCTTTGCCGGTACCGGTGGAGGTCCATTTAAGCGCAATGCCGGTTTCCTTTTCAAAAAACGGGATCAGGTAATCCAGAAGTCCGGTATTGTCCGTACTTGTGGTGGTGGCCATCATCAGTTCTTTTTTGGGGCCGGCCAGTACGGCGGAGGCGAGCACCAGGACAAACATCGCAGCGGTGAGGCCGGATATCAGTTTTTTCATTTTCTCTTTCTCCTTAATGATTTGGGTTAGGTTATCTGTAACGCCTGTGGAAATATGTCAATATAGCCCCTCTGTCAAGGAGATAACCGTGCCTCCGGATTGGATTGACCAATTCTTACAAAAACCGACGAAAAAACCTATCTGTCCTTTAAGAAAAGGCTGTGATACTCATCTTCGGTGACATGCTTTTTCAGATGCTGGTTGACCCAGAGGTAGATGTTTTCCAGTTCCTCATCACTGAGCCTTGGCAGCAGGGTTTTCATGAAGCTGTCTTCACTGAATTTCTGCAGGTAAAACATGACGGTTTCTTCATCGGTTTCCCGGTTCATGCCAAAGGCGCCCAGGCCCTGGTAGTTCTGTACAAAATCGTGGGTATCTTTTTTCATGATAAATTCACAGTGGATTTTTAAAGGTTTCGGTATTAGGTTCTCTAATAGTTTTCGGGGCGAGCCGGGCCAGGCAGCCTTTTTTTAGGCGTCCGGGTCAAGCCCCCGTTCGGTGATCATATAAATGGCACATGACGGCCTGTGTTTGCAATAGAGCTTGGGATCTTTACACCGCAGGCATTCACGGCATTGATAGATCTCGTATTTGGCACAGCGGTATGGTGTCTGCCGTGTGGGATGTTTTTTACAATTGCCCATGTTTTCTCCTTGGGGATACTGACCGGCCCTTAATATTAATTTAGAGAACTTCCGGGTTCTCAGGTGCGGTCGGAATGATGCCCAAGGGAAAATATGATGCAAAACAGGGGATTGTCAATCCGTTCTTGACGGTCCATCCCGGCTGTGTCATGAAACGCCCTATGACCATAGGGAATTTCAAGCGGATGACGTCCAGAAAGAGACGCAGGAGCACAAGATGAAAAAGATGTCCGGACTACGGCTGTTGACCGGTCTGATACTGAGCATTGCCGTTGTGGCGGCCGGCATTTCGGCAATGAATTATTTCTCGTCCATGAAGAAAAAGCCCCATCGGGGCAAAGCCAAAGAGATGGTGCTTCGGGTGGCTGTTAAGACAGCAGTGCCGGAAACCGTGAAAACACGCCTCACCGGGTTCGGCGTGGCGGAACCCATGACCACGGTACGGATTGCCGCCGAGGTGGGTGGCAGGATTATACACGCCCATCCGGACCTTGAGAAAGGCCGGACTATCTCTGAAAGGGAAGTGTTGTTTCAGATAGACCCGCTGGACTACCGGACAGCGCTTCTGGATTTTGAGGCCGGGCTGGCCCAGAAACAGGCGGCCCTGGCAAGGACAAAGAAAGAGTTTACCGCAGATAAAAAACGGCTGGCCACCATTCGAAGAACCATGGAACTGGCCAAAGATGAGTTTAACCGTGTACGGCGTCTGCTGGAAGAGAACAGTATCGGCAACCGGTCAGCCGTGGATCAGGCGGAGCAGGCCATGAATTCCGCCATTGATGCCCACCACCAGCTTGAGCGGGCCATATCCCTGTATCCGTCTACAATCCGGGAAGCCGAAGCGGCTTTGCTGTCTGCGAAGGCAGACGTGGACAGGGCCAAAGTGGACTTGGAGCGGTGTACGGTACGGGCACCGTTCACCGGGCGGGTGAAGTCCCTGGCCCTTGAACGGGGTGAATATGCCTCTGCCGGCACCCAGGTGGTGACCCTGGCCGATGACAGCCAACTGGAAATCCTGGTTTCTCTGGATGCCAGAGAGGTGTCTTCATGGCTTGAATTTAGTGATAATTCAGTGCGGGAGCAGCAGGGTACCCCTGTTTCAGGATGGTTTCCGGTACCCGAACCCGTAACCTGTGAGATCCAGTGGATTGAAGCCCGGCAGCACACCTGGAACGGTACCCTGTCCCGGTTGGTGGAGTTTGACCAGGCGTCAAGAACCATGACCCTGGCGGTCCGTTTTTCTCCTTCGGAAAATTCCTGCCCGGACTGCCCGCCGCTGGTGGAAGGCATGTTCTGTGCCGTTTCTATTCCAGGGAAATCCATCAAAGGGCTTTTCAGGCTGTCAAGGTGGCTGGTCACCACGGACAATACCATTTATGTGGCAGAGGCCAACCGGCTGAAAACAAGGCGGGTTGAGCGGGTGTACGCGGACGGAGATGACATCTTTCTCAAAGGGGAAATTCAGCGGGGGGATCTGTTGATCACCACCCGGCTGGTGGAGCCCATGGAAAACGCTTCCCTGAAAATCCTGCCGGTTCAACCAGAGGCGGGCAAGTCGGGTGAGGTAAAGGCGAAAGAGGCTGACAAATGAAGCAGGTGATCCACGCATTTGCCAGAAATACGGTATTTGCCAATATCCTGCTGATGACGGTGGTGGTGGTGGGTGTTATGGCTGCGGCCATGATTGTAAAAGAGTC
>JAKSBB010000079.1 GCA_022361315.1 Desulfobacterales bacterium | reverse complement strand
GGCGTCGGCGGCGCCCAGGTCCCGCCGGATCCCCATCTCGGCGATCATGTCGAGGTTGTTGCCGACGTGGTTGTCTAAGATGTTGTCGGCTTTGCCGCCCAGCGGATTGACGTAGACAAACTCATCGGTCGCCGTGTCGATACCGACATAAGCACCGAGCCTGCCGGTAAACGGGCTAAGCAGTGTCGGGTCGAAGGTCAGCGCACCGATAGACTTGCCGCGCACGACGCCCTCGGTGTCCGCCAGGTCGACGGCCAAGCCTTCGAGGGTCACCGTTCCGGCGGCCAGATCGATCAGGAGGAACTGACTGTTGGCGTCGGTGCCCTGTATGGCAAGCAGCGTGTCGTCCTGGCCCGATGGGTTGTCGTGTCCGTCCGATAGCGGATCGTTGCTGATCAGTTCGATGCCGCCGACGTTCGGGCCGAGAGCGGCGGTGGCGGGGCCTTCCACCGCAGGCACGGGGGCACCAAGAATCGTCAGGGTATCGGTGTCCGTCAGGGTGACCTGGAAGACACCCGTGCTAACCCAGTCGCCAACGGTGAAGCCGGGTTGCGGCGTCGCCTCGACGGTGTCGATCAGCGCGATCAATCGCGAGGTCTCTAAGCCCGGCGTATCGGTGAGCTGGTCAAAGACAATCGAGCGAACCTTCTGGGTGTCCACAGCCGAAGCGACGGCGTTGGGATCGATGGTCGGCGTCACTTCGCCGAAGCTGCCGGAGATCTGCGTCACCGTGGCCGCGATGGCCGCGGCGTCACCGGCGGTCACGTCGACCGTGTAGAGACGATCAACCAGGGCGCCCAACTCGTTGGCTTCTGCCACGAAGTACAGCAGACCGCTGGCGGGATCAAACGCCGCGGCCTGCACCGAATCAACCGTTGAGAAACCGTCATCGTCCAGCGGCAACACGCCCTGCAAATGAGCCACAACGTTACCCTGACCGACGTTGATGCCGTCGACCTGGAACTCGATGAGCTGGACCAGCTTGACCGGCAACCCGTTGTCGAATCCATCGACCACGTTGAAGCCGTAGGTCTCGCCGTTCTTGTTGGTGGCCAGGGCTTGAACCTCGCTGGCATCCACGCCAAGATCGTCGAAGGGGAGATTGCCCAACGGATCGATGGAGTCGGTGATCGATGCCCCGTTCAACAGGTCCGTGCCGTCGAGGAAGTTCAGCAGGCCCGGCGCCACGAAGATGCCGGCGCTGACATTGACCAGGTCGTTGTTGTC
>JAKSBB010000355.1 GCA_022361315.1 Desulfobacterales bacterium | reverse complement strand
GAGTCGTTGTAGTAGCGGACCCCGTCAACCTCACGGACAAAGGCCGTGCGGTGGGGCAGGGCCGTGAAGGCATCCAAAGCCTTGTGTATACCTTCCATATTCCCGCCGGCAGCCAGGACAGCCAGGGCTGCTGCCGCAATGTTTTCCCGGTTGTGATCCCCGGGCAGGCCTTTGAGGGTCGCTGTCTGAATGGTGGCCTCTGTCTGACCGGTGCGGATGCAGATATTCTGGCCGTCTATCCAGGCCCCGGATGGCAGCTGGCCTGCGGATGAGAATTCCACCACATGCGATACCGGATTGTCCCGATTGGTCAGCAGGTGGTTGATGACTGCCGTATCCTTTTCAGTCTGACGTGCGAAAAGACTCCACTTGGACGCCACGTAGGCCGCGTAATCCGGGTAGCGGTCCAGGTGGTCTTCAGAGATATTCAACAGCACACCCACATCCGGTCTGAAGGTCTTTGCCAGATCCAGCTGAAAGCTTGAAATCTCTGCCACCACCAGATCCTTCTTTTGGTCGTCCATCAGGTATTCCACCAGCGGGGTGCCGATGTTTCCGCATACAAAGCAGGATAATCCGGAAGTTTCCGCCATTTGCCCGGCCAGGGTGGTTGTGGTGGTTTTGCCGTTGGTGCCTGTGATGGCTATCACAGGGGTGGTATTGTGTTCTGAGAAAATGTCCAGTTCGCCACAGATGGTCACCCCTTTTTCAACGGCTTTCCGGATATAAGGCATGGTAAGAGGGATGCCGGGGCTTGGAATGATGCGGGTGGCCCGGTTAAAGACATCCTGGTCGTGGCTGCCGATCTGTACGGTGACGCCCAGCGCCTCAAGGGCTGCGGCCGCATCGGTCCGGTTGGGATCGATATCCGTGGCAACCACCCGGCGGCCGATGGAACGCAGGAACCGGGCCATGGAGACCCCGGACCGTCCCAGTCCGACTACCAGATCATATGTCTTGTTTTCTTGATTCATTCCCTGGTCTGTACCCTTACCTGATCTTGAGTGTACTCAATGAAATCAACGCCAGAATGATGGAGATAATCCAGAATCTGATGATGACTTTTGACTCGTGCCAGCCCTTCAGCTCGAAATGATGGTGAAGGGGGGCCATTCTGAATACCCGTTTGCCTTTGGTCATCTTGAAATAGGACACCTGGATGATGACGGACAGGGCTTCCATGACAAAGAGGCCGCCCACGATGAGCAGCATAATTTCCTGTTTGGTGGCCACGGCGACGGTGCCGAGAATCGCACCCAGGGGGATGGACCCTGCATCACCCATGAATACCTGTGCCGGGTGTGCGTTAAACCAGAGGAATCCCAGGCCCGCCCCTGCCAGAATACCGCAGACCACGGAAATTTCCCCGGCCGCCGGGATATGCCTGAAGTGCAGGTACTCCGCAAACAGGGTGTGGCCCGTCACATAGGCAAAGAGCATGTAGGTGACCGAGGCGATGATGTAAGGACCGATGGCCAGGCCGTCCAGACCGTCGGTGAGGTTTACGGCGTTGGAAGTGCCCACGATCACCAGGCAGGCAAAGGGGATGTAAAAAATGCCAAGATCCGGAGAGAACCCTTTGAAAAAGGGGATGGTCAATGTGGTATCGAAGTCCGGGCTCTCGTAAATCAAATAGGCGATGATGAGGCCGAACAATACCTGGATGGCAAATTTCCCCTTTGCCGTAAATCCCATGTTTCTCTTTTTTACCTGCATGATGTAGTCATCGAAAAAACCGATGAACCCGAACAGGAGAACGGTGAGCAGCAGGATGGTTACGTAATGGTTGGTCAGGTTCCCCCACAGCAGGGTGGCCGTAAATATTGAGAACAGGATCAGGATGCCTCCCATTGTCGGCGTGCCCTGTTTGCCCATATGAGATTGCGGACCATCGGTCTGAATGATCTGACCGATCTGCATGAGCTGCAGGCGGCGGATGACGTAAGGCCCCATGAAAAAGCAGATCAGGAACGCTGTGAGCCCGCCGTAGATGGTCCGGAAGGTAATATACCGGAAAATATTCAGGGCATTAAAGTGTTCATGCAGGGGGTATAAGAACTCGTAAAACATTAGGTTGCCTTTCCGTCGGTTTGGGATTTTCTTGGGTGTAACTCGTTTTCAATAAGGGGAATAAGGGTTTCCATGGCCATGCCTCTGGAGCCTTTGAGCAGCAGCCATTCCTGGGAGGCAAGCCGGCCGGCCATATCTGCTGCAAGCTCTTCTTTGGCGCCGTGAAGTATCCGGTCTTCGGGATATCCCGCCTCAACCGCACCGGTTTTCAGGTGGGCCGTCTGGGTGCCGAAGAGGTAAAGTTTTGCCGGCCGGGTCTCCGCTGCCAGCCGTCCCATCTCCCGGTGGAGCTGATCGGAATCCGGCCCCAGTTCAAGCATGTCACCCAGGGCGGCAAGACCGTTGCCGATGCCTGCCATACGGCCCAGGGTTTTGAGGGCCTGGCCCATGGATGCCGGGTTGGCGTTGTATGTATCGTCGATGAGATGGGTGCCGTCGGACAGGGTTCTCAGGTTCATGCGGCCTTTCACCGGTGTAAAGCGTGACAGGCCTGTTCTGATATCTTCATAGCTGATACCTGCCGCCCTTGCTGCGGCTGCGGCCGCGGCCGCGTTGTTGGCCATGAACAGGGCAGGGGTGTTAATGAGGAAGCTCTCAACCCTATCGTCTTCCCTGAGAGAGAAGCTCAGCCCTTTCCCGGAAGTATTGATATCTTCAACGCGGATATCCGCACCGGCATCGCTGCCGAAGGTCCGGAGATCTGTGATGGCCGTATTGGAGCGGGCAAGGTCTTCCATGATGGCCCGTCGCGGGTCATCGGCAAAGATCAGGGCGGTGCCGCCCTCTTTCAATCCTTCAAAAATTTCCGACTTGGCCCGGGCCACATTATCGGCGGTTTTAAGGCCTTCCAGATGGGCCCCTGAGGTGTTGGTGATCAGGGCGATGTCGGGACGGGCAAAGGCGGTTAACCGTGAGAGTTCTCCAAAGTGGTTCATTCCCATTTCGATGACGGCCCACTGATGGACCGGCGCCAGTTTCAACAGGGTCTGGGGCATGCCGATCTCATTGTTGAAGTTGCCCTGGGTGGCCAGGGTATCGAAACCTGTGGCAAATATCTCCCGGGTCATCTTCCGGGTGGTTGTTTTACCGTTGGAACCGGTGATGGCCACCAGGCGGACATCACTACGGTCTTTATGGTAGGCGGCCAAATGCCCAAGGGCTGCCAGGGTATCTTCGGTTTCGAAAACCAGAATATTATTTTTTATAATGCGGTTTTTAAGCAGGGCATCCAGTGTGCCCAGGAATCCGGTTTTTACCACAAAGGCCCGGATGCCTTTCTCGATCAGTGCCGGGACAAAATCATGACCGTCGAAGTTTTCCCCTTCAAGGGCCAGGAATACCATGTCCGGTTCAATGGTTCTGGAATCTGTGCCGATGGTTGTGAACCGGGCCGCTTCGTCCTCTGCCGGGATCTTGGATGTCGTGCCCAGTGCCTGTGAAAGATCTGCAATCGACCAGTCCATAGGGGTGAGCAGACGGTTGCAGGCCGCCTCCAGATGTTCCATATCATCGAAGTGAATGGTGCCGTTATTCGTGATCTGGTATGTCTCATGGCCTTTGCCTGCCGCCACGATGATATCCTGGGGACCGGAAATCCGCACCGCCAGGTCAAGCGCCTTTGCCCGGTCCGTTTCACGGATGTATCCGGTCTGTCCTTCCTCTAATACCTCCGGATTCAGTTCCGCAACGCCGTCTTCCCGGATACCGGCGATGATATCATCCACGATTGTCTCCGGATCTTCCGTTCTCGGGTTATCCGAGGTGACAATGGAAATGTTTGAATACCGGCAGGCAAATTGACCCATGGGGGCGCGTTTGGTTCTGTCCCGGTCTCCGCCGCAGCCAAAGACGGTGATAAGCCTTGCCGGTGCCCGGCCGGACAGGGTCCGGAGGATGGATGCCAGTGCATCCGGGGTGTGGGCATAATCCACAAAGATGTGGCGGTTCAGCGGTGTATCCAGTTTTTCCAGCCGCCCGGGGACCCTGGTGAGTCCGCCGATGCCCCGGATAATGGCTTCCGGTGTCAGTCCCAGACCGAAAGCTGTGCCTGCGGCGCAGAGAATGTTTTCCAGGTTGAACCGGCCGGTAAGGGCTGAGCACAACCCCTGGGTATTGCCATTGAAATCCAGTGTGCCGGAAAGACCTGTGATCTCATCTCTGATATCGGTTGCGGTGATGTCGGCTTTCTCCGTGTGGCTGACCCGGATCACCGGTGTTTCCAGGGTATCTGCCAGCCGCTTCCCGTATGCGTCATCCACATTAATGACCGCAGGGGTATCTGATGCGAGATAATCCGTGAACAGCCGCTGTTTGCTCCCGAAGTATTCCGCCATGGTGTGGTGATAATCCAGGTGGTCCTGGGAGAGATTGGTGAACACTGCAGTGTTGAAGTCACAGCCGTCCACCCGGAACTGGTCCAGACTGTGGGAGGAGACTTCCATAATCACATGGGTGACCCCGGCAGCTTTCATGTCATGGAGCGTCCGTTGCAGGGAGACGGCGTCCGGCGTCGTGATGGGATTGTCCATGGTTTTGCCCGGATACCGGATATTGACGGTGCCGATAACGCCGGTGACCAGACCTGCGGCCTGGAAGATACTTTCCAGAATCCAGGTGATGGTTGTTTTCCCGTTGGTGCCGGTGATGCCCACCAGGGTCACGTCTTTTGAGGGGTGGCCGTAGAAGGCGGCGGCTACGGCCGCCGTTGCTTTGCGGCTGTCTGTGGCCAGAATGATTTTTGCTGCATCTTCTGCAGCAATTTCCTCAGGAATACGTTCGGCGATGACTGCTGCCGCACCTTTTTCAAAGGCCTGGCCGATGTATTTATGACCGTCCGCCGCATGTCCTGTCACCGCAATAAAAAGGGCACCTGGCGCCACTTCTCTGGAATCGCAGGTCACCGATGTGATTTCCGTAGCTGCCAGCTGCGCCGGAATACCCGAGCCGTTATTTCCCATTGGGACATCTTTGATCAGATCTGCAACTATCATTGACTGTCCTCCTTTGTCAGGGCCGCGATCATGGCGTTGGTTTTTTCCGGCGGGATACTCAGGTAGTTAAAGGACTTGCTCATAATGGTCTTGAAAGCCGGGGCCGCAACAACACCACCGTAATGGTTGGGCCTGGGTTCGTCCACCACCACCAGAATGGCCAGTTTCGGATCTTTAAGGGGGGCGAATCCGCCGAAGGCGGCGATGTATTTACCCCTGGCATACCCTCTCCTCCCAGCCACTGTTTTCTGGGCGGTACTGGTTTTACCGCATACCGCATAGCCGTCCATGGCCGCCTGGGTACCGGTCCCTTCTTCCTGAACCACCGTGTGCATCATGTCTTTTACGATGGTGGCGGTTTTGGGGGAGACGACCTGACGGAGAATCACCGGTTCAAACCGTTCCAGTTCCCTGCCGGTGTTTGACAGGATTTTCTTGACGAGCATGGGTTTCATCAGGCGGCCGTCGTTGGCAATGGCCGAAATGGCGGAGATCAGCTGTACGCCGGTGGTGGAAACCCCCTGGCCGAATGAAATGGCGCCGGTATCAATTTTGGACCACTTCCGGGAGGGCAGCAGGGTGCCGCTGCTCTCTCCGGGACTGCCCACACGGGTCTTTCTGCCGAAACCAAATGCGGTGAGATACTGATGCAGGGCCTTTTTCCCGATGGTTTCCGTAATCTTTGCTGCGCCGATGTTCGAGGAAAACTGGACGATCTTCGACAGGGTCAGCCATCCTTCCGGATGGGTGTCGTGAATGGTGTAGCCGCCGATCCGGTATTTGCCGTTTTCACAGAAGAAGATGGACTTGGGAGATATCCCGGTTTCAATGGCGGCTGCCACGGTGAAAATCTTCATGATGGACCCGGGTTCAAAGGCATCCGTCACCGACCGGTTCCGGAATTTATCCCGGCTGAATCCCCCGTAGTTGTTGGGGTTGAATTCCGGGTAGTGGGCCACAGCCAGAAGCTCGCCGGTGGCAGGCCGCATCACCAGGGCCATACCTGACTTGGCCTTGTGCGTCCGCACGGTCTCTGCCAGGGTCCGTTCTGAAAGGAACTGGATTTTTTTATCGATGGTCAGCACCAGGGTATTTCCCCGGAGTTCTTCCCGTTTGTTCTTGTCAATATCCAGAATCCTGCCGTTGCCGTCCCGGGTGACTTTCATCTGTACCCGGCTGCCTTCGAGCACGGCGTTGTATTTGTACTCCAGCCCTTCCAGTCCCCGGTCTTCCTTGCCGGTGAATCCGATAACCTGGGCGGCCAGACCCCGGTTGGGATAGAACCGTTTGGAATCGTCTTTGAAGTATATGCCTTTAAGATTAAGCGCCCGGACTGCTTTGGCCTGATCCGGGGAGACCCTTTCTGCCAGCATGACATACCTGCTCTTTTTGGAGAGTTTTTTCTTCAGTTCGTTCTTGGGGATGCCCAGAATCTTTGCCAGCTTACCTGCAGTTGCCGATGGATTGGGCACATGTTTGGGGTCCGCCGTAATGTTGGGGGCATCGATGCTGGTACCCAGCTTGTTGAGGTTCCGGTCCAGAATCTGCCCCCGGTCCCCCTGAATGGTCAGGTGTTTGGCATAGGCCTTCTGGGCTTTTTTGCTCAGGGTGTCGGCATCAAAGATCTGAACCTCAAAAGACCTGGCAGCCAGAAGTCCCACACATAATATAAGGAAGACCTGAACAACGATCACCCGCCGGCCCAGCCGTTTTCTGATATCGGCATCCATCAATTGGTCCCTCCCGGCAGATAGATGGTACGGGTAAAGGTCTCCGATGTCAGTCCCAGGCGGGATCTGGCGATCCGGGTGATCCGGGCGTCTGATTTGAGGCGGTCACGTTCCAGGTGCAGGGCCTTTCGGTAGGAAATCAATTTCTGAATGCCGGCCTGGGCATTGGAGATTCTCAACATGGTCTGGGTGGATTCGGTCCTGATCCAGGTGTGGATCAGCAGTTCACAGACCAGCACAAGGATGAGCGCCAGCCATCTTAAGCCTTTTCTGCGCTGTACGGGAATGTGAGTGCTTTTTTTCATCTGATTTTCCACCACCTCTTAGCTCTTAGCGTCACCACGCGGGTCTTAGCGTTACTACGCGATCACCTTACCACGTGTTTCTTTTCGCTTGTCTTTCTTCTATAGGCGCCGGGCCACCCGCAGTTTGGCACTTCTGGCCATGGGGTTGGCGCGGAGTTCCTCCGGCCCGGCAACGATCGGCTTCCGGGTGAGGACCTTCATTGTCTTTACAAATCCGCACAGGCATTGGGGCAGGGCCTTGGGACAGGTGCACCCGTTTTCAAAGCTGCGCAGGCGTTGTTTGACAATCCGGTCTTCCAGAGAATGAAAAGAGATGATGGATACGCGTCCGCCCGGATTCAGCATATCCGGTATCTGGGCCATGAAGGTCTCCAGACGCTCCAGTTCCTGGTTCACGGCAATGCGCAGGGCCTGAAACACCCGGGTGGCCGGGTGGATCTTCTGGGCGGCCTTGGATTTTCCAGGTATCGCCCCTGCCACCAGGTCGGCCAGCTCTCCGCTGGTTTTCACCGGGGCATCAGCCCTTGCTTTGACTATCCGTGCGGCCACCCTGCGGGAGAACCGCTCTTCTCCGTATGTGAAGAAGATGTCAGCCAATTGTTTTTCCGTGTAGGTATTCACCATCTCTTCCGCTGTTAAGGTATTACGGACATCCATCCGCATATCCAGAGGCTCGTTTTTCTGGAAACTGAAGCCCCGTTTGCTCTGTGTCAGCTGGTTGAGTGAAAAGCCCAGGTCAAGGAGTATACTGTCCACCCCGGTGATGCCGCTGTCGGCAAGAATCCGGGGCAGGTCGCTGAAATTGTTATGATACAGCCGGACGTTGTCCTTATAGGAATGAAGTACTTTTTTTGCATTGGCTATGGCATCGTTGTCCTGATCAATGCCGATGAGGATGCCGTCGGGCAAAATGGCCCTGACGGTTGAGAGGGCATGGCCGGCACCGCCAAGCGTGCAGTCCACACATAGGTCCCCAGGGCTTAAATCCTGGTGGTCATGCACCTCCTTCGGCATGACTGAAATATGTTCAAAATCCATATTTACAACCCTAGGGAAGCAATTTCCTCTCTTACTTCCTCTTTTTCAAGTTCCTGCTCCATTTTGAGGTTTTCCTGATCCCATTTTTCCCTGGACCAGATTTCAAACCGGTCCAGCACACCCACAAGAACGATATCTTTTTCTATGCCTGCATATTCCCTCAGACTCTGGGGGATGAGAATCCTGTCCTGCTTGTCGCATTTAAGCGGACTGGCATTCCCCAGGAAAAACCGTTTGAACCGTTCCATGGCCGCACTTTTGGCTGCCCGTATTCTCTGTTCAAGGTTCTTCCACTCGCTGAAGGTGTATGCATAGATACATCCGTCCTTGATTGAGATCACGACCCCATACTCATCATCGGCCTGCAGGACCTTCCGGAACCGTGCCGGAATGATAATCCTGCCCTTTGGGTCGATTGTATGAAAGGAGCTTGATCGAAACACTTATCCTAAGCCTCAGTAAAAAATTTACCTCCACTTTCCACCACCTTACGACACACAATTACGAAATTCTCTGCGTAAGTCAAGGATTAAATTAATTTTTCTGAAAAAATAATCTGTGAAACCATTGCCAATAAAGGGTATTTCGATTTCATGTGTAAAATGGATCAAAGTGGAGAGGTTGGTTGGGTAAAGTGGGGCGTTTGTGGTGTACTGAAATGGGGGATAATAAAATCAGGGGGTTAACAAAGTGATGGTGCCGGTTGAATGACAAAGTGGTGTGGTGGTGGATGTATAGTGGAGGTGATGGGGAGGGGCGTGGGTGGAACGTTATTCCAGACGGAAATGGGGTCTGTTGAGGATACGGTCACGGCCGTAGAAAACGGCAGATGCCGGAAGGGGATTAAACGGATTGGGGACCGGCCGGGTGAGTTATTCGAGAAATCTTTCGATGGTGTCTTTGAGCTCTGCCAGGCGGAAGGGTTTGGCAATGATACCTTTGAGTCCATAGGCCTTGTAGTCTGCCATCACCGGATCATTGGAATATCCGGAAGAGACCAGGATACGTGCATCCGGATCCATATCCAGAATTTCGGTGGCCGCATCTTTGCCCCCCATACCCCCGGGGATGGTGAGGTCCATGATCACAAGATTGTAGGTATTACCCTCTTCCATTGCCCTTCGGTATTCTGTCACCGCTTCTTCTCCGTCGGCTGTGAGGGAAACGGTGTGGCCGAATTTCTCAAGCATTTTTTTGCTGATGCTGCGGATATGCTCCTCATCATCCATGACCAGAATACTGGCGCTGTCTTCTCTTTTCGTCTGCACTGTGTTCATGGGTCCCTCCTTGGACATTTCCGGTGGTTCAGCCGGCAGATATACCGATATAATTGTACCTGAACCCCGTTGTGATGCAACCAAAATGTGGCCCCGGTGCCGTTTAATTATGGATTGGCAAATGGAAAGTCCCATTCCCTTGCCATCGGGCCGGGTTGTGAAATAGGGATCGAAGATCCTGTTGATATCTGCCCTGGGAATGCCTGTTCCCCTGTCCTTGAATT
>JAKSBB010001235.1 GCA_022361315.1 Desulfobacterales bacterium | reverse complement strand
GGTATGAGTAAATCCACCTTTAACCAGCATTTCAGATCGGTCACAGAAATGAGTCCCTTGCAGTTCCAGAAATGGATGCGTCTTCATGAGGCCCGGCGGCTGATGCTTTCGGAGAATCAGGATGCGGCAAGCGCGGCCTTGCTGGTGGGATATGAAAGCCCCTCACAGTTCAGCCGTGAATACAGCCGGCAGTTCGGGGCGCCGCCGAAACAGGATATTAAAAATCTGCAGCAGACCATCCACTGATTTTCTTACTTTGCTTTCGGGTCACTCTTTCCTCATCTCAAGTACATCATTTTTATGGTTTTCCGCACATTCGGTCAATCAGGCAATGATTCCGGCGAATCTGTCTACCCCTGTATCCGGTGCCGGGTTTATAGTAGGGCCGAATGGTTGAGCGGAACAGATTTCCGCCTCTTTCTAACGCATAGAAAATTCGGGAAATAAACATGCATACGCAAAAAGGACTGAGCAGGAGATCCCTGCTCAAGAAAATTGGTGCGGCCACTGTGGCCGGTGTGGGGTTGGGATTTACAGGGCTTCCAAAACAGGTAACGGCAAGTACGGAAGACACGTCACGCAGCGCCTACAAGGTGTATTCACCGGGTAAAATAGGGAACATGACCCTCAAAAACAGATTCATCAAGGCCGCCACGGCAACGGAGTCCACCGATGCCAAAGGCCGGTTTTTGCCCGAGGGCCTGGCCCTCTACCGGAACTGGAGCAAGGGGGGCGTGGGATTAATTGAAACCGGTCATATGACCGTGGTTCCCGTTGATTATAAGGCCATGACACACCACCTGTACCAGATCTGGGATGACAGCCAGATTCCTTATCTCAAAGAACTGACAACCGCAGTGCACACGGCTGACCGGGACTGTAAAATTGTCGCCTTCCTGAACCATCTGGGAAACCACCCGGCACTGGTGCATGGAAAAGGCGTCGCCGCCTCGGACCTCCCCTGGCCCGGCCAGAAACAGGCCCCGAAGGCGTTATCTCTCAGTGAGGTGAAACAGGTTAAAGATGCCTATGTGAATGCCGCGGTGAGGGCAAAGAAGGCAGGGTTTGACGGGGTCACCCTGCAGGGCGGCCATAAATTCTTACTGCATTCCTTC
The DNA here is from genome assembly GCA_022361315.1 of Desulfobacterales bacterium. The sequence goes on along the minus strand of JAKSBB010001235.1, from coordinate 434 downwards.
CTGTCCCCGCAGACCAACAACAGAACGGATGCCTACGGCGGGTCCCTGGAAAACAGGGTGAGAATTATCGGGGACATCGTTGCAGATATTAAATCAAAACTGGGTGCCGGGTTTCCCATCCTGATCAAAGTCAACACCTACGACAGCGGTCCCGGCGGTACGACCATCGACACCTTCCCCCAACTGGCCGCCGCCATCGCCAAAACCGGTGTGGACGCCATTGAACTCTCCGGCGGGGTACCCTCCGTTCCGGATATCGATGATCCCACAGAGCAGTCCTACCATGCTGCCTATGCCAAGAAACTGGACCTGGACCTGCCCGTCATTCTCACCGGCGGCAACAAGGATATTGAGATTCTGGAACGGATTTTCGGTTCCGGAAAGGTGGACTTCTTCGCCATGGCAAGACCCCTGATCCGTCAGCCGGATTTACC
>JAKSBB010000646.1 GCA_022361315.1 Desulfobacterales bacterium | reverse complement strand
GGGCGGCATGAGCTGGGAAAGCACGGCATTGTATTATCAGTGGATCAATGAAGCCGTAAAAGAAAATCTGGGGGGCCTGAACTCCGCCAGGATCGCCATGGTGAGTGTGAATTTCAACGAGATTGAGCACTACCAGAAAACCGGTCGGTGGGACCTGGCCGGCGAGGTGCTTGGCAAGGCGGCGCAACAGGTTGAGGCGGCCGGAGCGGATTTCCTGCTGATCTGCACAAATACCATGCACAAGGTGGCACCGGCAGTGGAAAGCCGTATTTCAATCCCCCTGCTCCATCTTGCCGATACAACGGCAGAACATATCAAAAAAAGGGGAATGAACACCGTCGGCCTTCTGGGCACCATTTTCACCATGGAAGAAGACTTTTACAAAGGGCGGCTGGAAGAAAAATACGGACTCAATGTGATTATCCCGTCTAAAAAAGAGAGGGAAATCGTCAACAAAGTTATATTCGAAGAGCTTTGCCTGGGGATCATCCGGAATGAATCCAGGGATAAATATCTAAGGATCATCGAGGGGATGCACCGGAAGGGCGCCGAGGGCATCATTGAGGGCTGCACTGAGATTGTGATGCTGGTGAACCAGAATCACACCGAAATCCCCCTGTTTGATACCACTAAAATCCATGTGACCAGGGCTGTTGAACTGGCGATTTAGTTTCAGAGGAGCGGAACGGATCGCTTGGCAAAGGCATTTTTATTGTTGCCGAGCACGGTGTAATTTCGTAAACTGCAAGGGTATATCCCCACCACATAAATCTATGGAGGTTACGAAATGAACACATCATGTATGCGTTTGTCTATTCTTTTGGCCGTTCTGATTTTCACGGTTTCCCCGTTGACCGCCTTTGGAGAACCGGTCAAAATAGGGTATTTCAAACTCCCTCCCCACAGCTATAATGAAGGCGGCACGGCTAAAGGTGCGGCTGTAGATTACTTCAATACCCATATCGCAGGCGCCATGGGTGTCACCTTTGACTGGGACGGCCCGCACCCGGTTCCCAGGCTCATGGCGATGCTTGAAAAGGGAAAGATCAAAATGATCCTGCTGCTTGCCAAGAACAAAGAGCGGGCGGCCAAATTTGACTATCCTGACCAGCCATACTTTTATGGCGAATCCAGTATTGCCGTGGCCAAAGCCAACCCCATGAATGAGATCGGATCCGTGGATGATCTGTCCGGTATGAAACTTGGTTTTTTCAACAAAGGTTTCATCCACCCGGTACTCAGAAATAATAAGGCCATCAACTGGCAATTGTCCCACGCGTTGGACTACCAGGCCCAGAATCTGAAAAAAGTAGCGGCGGGCCGGTTGGATGCGGCCTACGACCCGGAAACCTCATCCCTGAAATACGGGATTGCAAAGCTCAATCTTGGGGAAAAGATAAAAATCCTTACGGTTCCCGGTACCCGGGCAGGGATGTACTGCCTGTTTACAAAGTCGGACCAGGGCAAACTTCTGGCCCTGTTTAACAAGGCCCATGCAGCCGCCTCAGGTGTAAATTACATGGATCTGGTCAGGCCTTACCTGAAATAGGACAACCCTTTAGCCCATAGAAACATGGACTCATCCGGAAACAATCCCGTTCCGGATGAGTCCAATCAATTAGATTCATTTAGGAAAGGCCCGGATAAAACGGGCAGGTCCAGCCGTCTAACTTGCTATATATGGTGCGATGGGATATTTTATCCGGGACAATACCCCAAAACCCAAACGAAACCCACGGCATGAATTTAATTATAAATTTACCCATACGCATCAAATTGTTTATTGCCTATGCCATTGTTTTTGCAGTGGTGATATCCGTCAGCTTCTCCATCCTGTTCTATACCATCCAGTCCGACCTTGAACATCAGATTCAAAATGAGCTGAACGTTTCAAATCAGGTCATCACGGATATGGTGGAGACAGCGGCCACAGTTTCCATAAAAAACCATCTCCGGGCCATTGCTGAGAAAAATCTGGAAATCATCAGCCGGATATACCAGACATCCCAATCAAAGGGCATCAGCGGTGCCGAGGCCAGAAAACAGGCCATTGATGTGCTGGCCAGCCAGACCATTGGTAAAACAGGGTATATATACTGCATCGACAGCAATGGTATTGCCGTGGTCCACCCCGAAGCCGGGGTCCGGGGCAAGGATTTTTCCTACAGACAATTCATACAGTCACAGATCTCTAAAAAGCAGGGCTACCTGGAATATGACTGGAAAAATCCCGGAGAAACAACCCCCCGCCCCAAAGCCCTTTACATGGCTTATTTCGAACCCTGGGACTGGATTATATCCGTATCTTCCTACAAATCGGAATTCTCAAGTCTCATCAGCGTTGACGATTTCAGGGACCAGATTGAAAAGCTGACCTTCGGGGAAACCGGATACTCCTATATTGTTGATACCCAAGGCAACACCATCATCCATCCGGAATTATCCGGTAATGTCCTTGATATTAAAGATGCCCACGGGACACATATCATCCGGGAAATGATCCAGCGGCGAAACGGATATATCACCTATAACTGGCGGAATCCGTCGGAGTCTGTAGCCCGGGAAAAATTTGTGGCCTTTGCCCATATTCCCACACTGGACTGGATCATTGCCTCATCTTCCTATACGGCAGAAGTTTTCGGCTCCCTGGCAGAGATCAAACGGATGTTTATCCTTGTCCTGGTGGCGGCACTGCTTCTGACAGGTGCCGTTACCCTGCTGATCAGCGCCTCCATCACCAAACCCCTGAGCACCCTGATTCAACGGTTCGAAAAAGGCGCCAAAGGCGACTGGTCACTGAAAATCATGAATACCCGCCATGATGAGATCGGCCAGCTATGGTCCAATTTCAACCGGTTCATGGACCAGCTGACCACCTCCAGAAATGACCTCATTGCGGAAATCAAGGTCAGGAAAACCGCAGAAAACAAGCTCAAATTATTTGAAAAAGTTTTTGAAAACACCTCCGAAGGCATATGCATCACCGATGACCAGGGAAAAATTGAAGCCGTTAACAACGCCTTTACCCGGATCACGGGATACGGGGCCGATGAAGTGATTGGGGAAAATCCCAGGATTTTAAAATCAGACCGGCATGAACCGGTGTTCTATGAACAGATGTGGGCGGCACTCATCCAGGACGGCTATTGGTCGGGTGAAATATGGAACCGAAAGAAAAACGGAGAGGCCTATCCGGAACTTTTAAGCATCAGTTCCATCCGGGAAACCGGTGCCACCGACAAATACATCGCCGTATTCCACGATATATCGGAGATGAAGCTCAAAGAACAACAGATCGAACACATGGCCTACCACGATCCCTTAACCAATCTGCCGAACCGCGCCCTGCTCAAGGACAGGCTCACCCAGGCCATTGCCGATGCCCAAAGGGCCGGGGAGATGATTCAAATTCTTTTTCTGGACCTGGACAACTTTAAAAATGTCAACGATACCGTGGGACATGCCAAAGGCGATGAACTGCTCAAAGAGACGGCCAGACGGCTGACAGCAGTGATCCGCACCGGAGATACCGTCTCCCGCCTGGGTGGGGACGAGTTCATCATCATGATTCCCCACATGCATAACACCACGGAGATGATTGCCATGGTCGAGCGGGTCCAATCCGTATTCAAAGCGCCTTTTGAACTCGGCGACCAGCAGTTTTATGTCACCGGCAGCATCGGCATGGCTGTCTACCCCCTGGACGCCACCAATGAGGACAGCCTGATCAGAAATGCCGACCTTGCCATGTATCAGACAAAGAATACGGGAAAAAACCATTACTCGGTATTTGAACCGCAGATGGCAAGCAAAATTGCAGAGCGGGTCCGCATGGAAACGGATCTGAGAAAAGGTATAGAAGAAGACGAATTCCAAGTGTTTTTCCAGCCGCGAATCGACGCTGCCAGTGGCCAACCCAAAGGTATGGAGGCCCTTGCCAGGTGGATTAAAAAGGACGGCAGCCTTGTCCCGCCCAACGAATTCATCCCCCTGGCCGAAGAATCCGGGCTTATCATCCCCTTTGGAGAGCAGATCTTTGATAAAAGCGTGGTTCACGCCCTGGAGATCAGGGAACAGACCGGTCTTGATCTCCGCCTCTCCGTCAATGTATCCCCGAAACAATTTGAGGATGCCAATTTTGAATCCATGATCAAGGATATTCTGGACCGTACCGGTTTTCCGGGCAACCGTCTGGAAATCGAAATCACCGAATCCATACTGGTCAAGGACATCAACGGCGCCATGAAACGTTTGCAAAATCTTGCAGACCTGGGCATTACAACCGCCATTGACGATTTCGGCACGGGCTATTC
>JAKSBB010000503.1 GCA_022361315.1 Desulfobacterales bacterium | reverse complement strand
GTGATCCAGATAACGGACATATCCATCTCTTTCTTGGGACGCTGGACCAGTTCGATAATCTGGGCCTGAACCGTTACATCCAGGGCAGTGGTGGGCTCATCCGCAATGATAATATTGGGTTCACAGGCAATGGACAAGGCGATCATTGCCCGCTGCCGCATTCCCCCTGAGAATTGGTGGGGATAGGCTGCCGCCCGTTTTTTGGGCTCGGGAATGCCAACATATTCCAGCAACTCGATGCTCCGTTTCATGGCGGCGGAGGGGCTCATGCCCAGATGTTCCACCAGGGTTTCCCCGATCTGCCGGCCCACGGTCATCACCGGATTCAGGGCAGATAGGGCATCCTGGAAGATGAAACCGATATGGTCCCCCCTGATCCGGCTGATACCGGATTTGTTCAGGGTAAGCAGATCCACGGGCTTGTCATCCCCGTAATAAAATGCCTGGCCGCCTTCAATCTTTGCCGGCGGTGTGGGCAACAGGTGAAGCAGGGACATCATGGTCACACTCTTGCCGCTGCCGCTTTCCCCCACTACCCCCAGGGTTTCTCCGTGGTTGAGATGGAAGGTGACGCCGGACAGGGCGTTCACCACACCGTCAAAGGTATAAAACCGGGTCACCAGGTTATGGACGTCGAGTATCTTTTTATTCCGAATCTTATCTTTAGCTAACTTGGCCACACGCCCTCCTTATTTTTTAACCCGTCTCATGCGCGGATCCAGCACATCCCGGAGCCAGTCTCCCAGCAGGTTCATGCCCAGCCCGGTGAAGATGATGGCAAGTCCCGGTATGGTGGCGATCCAGGGATAGATGACCAGGTACTGGCGGCCGGCGGCCAGCATGTTACCCCAGGAGGGCACGCTGGGCGGCACGCTCAGGCCCAGGAAACCCAGGCCGGCTTCATAAAAAATCATGGCCGACATCTCAAAGGTGGCGATGGTCACAATGGGGCCGATGAGGTTGGGCAAAATGTGGCGGAAGATGATCCGGGTGTCCGAAGCGCCGATGCTCTTGGCCGATTCCACGAAGCCCGAGGCCCGCATCTTGATCACCTCCCCCCGGGTGATCCGGACAAAGATGGGGATGTCCGTGAACCCGAAGATTAG
>JAKSBB010001133.1 GCA_022361315.1 Desulfobacterales bacterium | reverse complement strand
TCAGGTCATCCGGGACAAAATCCAGGGGCTTGCCTGCCACCTCTTCCAGAGGCCAGCCAAAGACTTTGGTGAAGGCCGGATTCACATAGGACACGTTGCCGTTGTCACGGTATACGATGATCGGATAGGGAACGAACTCCAGTATATTGCGGTAAATCCGGTAGAGTTCCCGGATTTCGGTTTCCTTGATTTTTTCCTGGGTGACGTCCTGCAGGGTCTCTACAGCACCGGCGATATTGCCGCTGCTGTCCGTAAACGGAGAGGCGGTGAAAAACAGCCATTTGCCTTCGGGTTCAAGATCCGGGAAGTAATCCGTGGCGGCGAACCGGTCCATGGCTTTGGGGGAGCGGCTGTACTTCATGCCGTAATGTTCAATGATTTCCCGGTCCGAAGAGCTGTCGATAATCAAATCCGCCATCACCGGACGAGGGGCGGCATAGAATGCCTTCCACTGGTCACGGGTGCCCAGAACCTCTGCGGCATCAATGCCAGCCAGCTCTTCCAGGGCCTGATTGAAGTGGGTAATCCGGTGGTCCTGATCCAGTACAAAAATCGGGATGGGCGCCTTGTGGATAATCTTGTTGAGGATCTGGTTTTCTTCTTCCAGCTGCCGGATTTTCTCTTTCAGTGCCCGGACTTCTGCCGGACTCACTGCCTGGTTCCCTTCCGTGTCACGGCCCATTAAAAACCCCAAAAGACTTTACAAGGTTAATTGTTCATGTGTATAACAAAATTCGTAAAGATTACAAAACATTCTCACCGTGCATGGTGCTGCGAACGGCGGTTGCTATGGTCTTCACACTATAGAGAGAAGTGGATAAAAAATGCAAGGATTTTAAGGGACGGGCCCACTATGTCAGATTCTGAAATAAAAACCGAGATCCTGATTCACGATTTAAAGGTGCCCCTCTCTGTTATTGATGCAGGTGCCAAATCTTTGCTCAACCGCCAGAAGAGTTACGGACCACTCACCGAAAAGCAGCAGAAAGTGATCAAACGAATCATCCGGAACACCCTGACCACCCAGCGCCTGGTGAACGATATCCTGGAACTGGGCCGCTCCCGGGAGGGGGTGATCAATCTGACGGAGTTCAGTGTCGGCAGCCTGGTGGCCACCGTATTGGTGGAGATTTTCGACCTGTCCAATCCACCCATGGCGGACATCGTCAGGAAAACGGAACATTGTGACGGACTGGTTCAGGCCGTTGCAGACTGCGGTTTCCGGGTGGCATTTGATAAAGCGGTCTGGGACGCAACCGTTCGCCTGGACCGGCCCAAGGTCAGGATCATCCTGAGAAATCTGGTGTCCAATGCCTATAAGCATCGGGATGAAATGGTTGAAATCTCAGGGGTTATTCAAAACGGAGAGTTGATCCTTAAGGTCCGGGATGATGGGCGGGGCATTCCCCCTTCGGAACAGCAAAAGATATTTGAAACCTATTTTACCACGGGAGGTTCCATAGAAAATGCCATCAACAGCCATGGCCTGGGACTTGCCGGGGTCATGATACTGCTCAAAGATATGGGCGGTACGCTGACCCTGGAGTCGGATGACGGCAAAGGGGCTGCCTTTACCGTGGTGATTCCCCTAAAGAATTAATATCTGTAGAATTAAGACTGGAAAAACTAATACTGCTGGATATCATCCCGGCCGGCGATCTGCTTCTCGTCAAACTCGTCCCAGAAATCCTGGTCGCTTTTCCGCCACCCCTGGCCGAACATTTTGTCAAATACCGGTTTGAGAAGGGAAAACCAGGTGACATGGGCTTTCTTTCCCTGTTGCCTGGCGGTGAGCACATCGGAAACAAACAGGGCGATATCCACCATTTTATCTTTGGGAACGTAGGCATCCGCTCCCTGTTCCATTGATTCCTTGAGGTTGTCCGGTGTCAGGGCGTGGGCCGTGAGCATGATGGCCGGTATGTCCAACTTGCGGGTGATTTTAAGGAGGGAATAGCCTTTGACGCCCATGATATCCAGAATGGCGGCATCGTAGGTGTTATTTTTCAGGCAGGTCACGGCATCCTGAAATGAGGCCGCCGTATCCACCCGGCACATATCCAGGAGTTCTTCCAGGGTTTCAAGGATGTCAGGCTCATCATCCACCACCAGCAGGTGTTTGTCTTCAAGTATGTTGAGATGATCCCTCACTCGTGTCTCCTCATGCCGGTTAACTTTAATTCTCATATGTTATGTTAAATCCCCTGGATTTTCAATCGGATTATTGAAACGGCACCTTGGGTGAAGTAAATATCGCCGGACAGGAAAAAAGAGCTAAAGTTTGGTTTCTCAAGGCCGATGATTCCTTTAGATATTTAATATCATGAAGAGATCTGAACGATTCATATCAGAAGGAAGGTGCCCATGGGCCAGTCCACAATCCAGTCTTCTATCAATTCATTACCCTTTATACCCTCAAAGCCGGTGACCCGGGAGGACATTGCGTCCATGCCGCCGGAGGGACATTTTGCCACCCGTCAATTCATCCATACCACTGCCAAGGAAACAGCCATTAATATTGAAACGGCTGAAGGAGACAAGGTCACACTGACCTATCAGACAGACAATGTTGACGTCGGGTACCTGCGGCCGGCGGGAATGACCGTTCCCGGGCTGGTTGATGCGGAGCAAAAAGAAGAATCCCTCTCCATTTCAGTGGCGGGTGATTTGAGTGAGGAGGAACAGGCGGATATTCTGGCGCTGGCTGATGATCTCAATGACCTGATTGACCGGGTATCCGCCGGTGGTCAGGACGGATCGAAAGATCAGCCGCTGAATTTTCTTTCCAAGTACGATTCATTGAAGCACTACGATATGACATCCGAGGTCACCCGGTCTTCCGGCCTTGCCGATGAAATGACCATTGTGCCGGAACGGCTTGATGCGTCTGTAAATACCAGTCAGAAGCAAGAGACAGGTCTGGAACACCTTCAGCAGGTATACAACAGCTCGGCACGGATCAGTCAAATGCTAGGCACGGATCAGTCAAATACTTGATGAGTAGAGTCCGCCTGCTTGACACTCCCGGTAAAGTTGGCCTATGGTGCCGGTTTGATAATTTGAAACCGGAGACCCCTTGTGATGCGCACCTGCCGAATACTGTTTTTTCTTTTCCTGCTGTTCCCCCATACGGGTCTTGCTGCCGATACGCTTTCCGGAAAGGACCTTGCCCGGCTGTTCACTGACGAGG
>JAKSBB010000097.1 GCA_022361315.1 Desulfobacterales bacterium | reverse complement strand
TCTATTCCGGTTTTTTTCACGGGGATCCTGCTGATCTACCTCTTTGCGGTGAAGCTGCGGCTGCTGCCGGCATCCGGATACGGCGGGGGGATCTTCACCCTGGAGGGCTGGCGCCACCTGATCATGCCGGCCTTTGTCCTCTCCTTCACCATGATGGCCTCCACCACACGGATCACCCGGTCCGCCATGCTGGACGTCATCCGGGAGGACTACATCCGGACCGCCCGGGCCAAAGGGGTGAAGGAAATCTGGGTGATCCTGAACCACGCCCTGCGTAACGCCATGATGCCCATCACCACCAATGTGGGTAACCAGGTGGCGCGCCTCTTTGCCGGCGCCGTGCTTACGGAGACCGTTTTTGCCTGGCCGGGCATCGGCCGGCTGGCCGTCAACGCCATCTTCCGGCGGGACGAACCCCTGGTTTTCGGCTGTGTGCTCTCCCTCTGCTTCATCTATGTGGTGGTGAACCTGGCTGTGGACCTGGCCTACGGGGCCATCAATCCCCAAGTCCGGTACGAGTAGGAGGATGCCCATGTCAGACACCCAAAAAATATCCCTGTTCGGTCTGAACTCCTTTCGTCTGTTTTTGGTATCATTGGTGCTGACCCTGCTGGTGACACCCAAGGCACCTGCGGACTGGATCTCCTATGGTATTGCTGCCGGTCTCACTGCAGGTCTGCTGATGTTCAGCCTCAACCAGTACCGCCACAAGCGAAGAACCCTGGGACAGTTGCGGAAAACCGGCCGGGACCTCATGTGGAAACGGCTCTACCGGAACCGGAATGCCGTGGCAGGTATGATCGTGTTGATCATCCTCACCTACCTGGCAATCCTGGCGCCCTTTATTGTGCCCTGTGATCCTTTGGAAACCGACTGGGGGGCATTGTCCCAGGGCATATCCGCTGCCCACTGGCTGGGCACCGATGACATGGGCCGGGACATCTTTTCCCGGAACCTCTTCGGCATCCGTGTGGCCTTAGGGATCGGCGGCGCAGCCGTCATCCTGAACACCTTGATCGGCACTTTTCTGGGCCTTGTGGCCGGGTATTTCGGGGGCCGCACGGATAACCTTATCATGCGGGCGCTGGAAATCTGGAATGCCATCCCATTTATCCTTCTGGCCATTGCCATCATGGCAGCCCTGGGCACGGGCATCGGCAAGCTGATCCTCATCGTCAGTCTTTCCAACCTTATGGCCTTTGCCAGGATCATCCGGGGTTCGGTGATGCTGGTGAAGGAATCCGACTATATTTCAGCCGCCCGGGTCATCGGTATCCCGGACTGGCAGATCATCCGGCGTCATGTGATTCCTAACACCATTTCCCCGATCCTGGTGCTGGCCAGCCTGACCATCGGCGAAACCATCCTGGTGATTGCGGGGCTCTCTTTCTTAGGGCTGGGCATCCAGCCGCCCATGCCCAGTCTCGGGTCCATGCTGTCCAACGGCCAGCAGTTCCTCCACGACAACATTCTGATGTCCTTTGTACCGGGGATCACCATCCTGCTTATCGTGCTCTCTTTTAACCTCTTTGGCGACGGGGTGCGGGATGCCCTGGACAGCCGGCTTGGCGAATAGGAGGGGACATGAACGAGAAAATGCATAAGACAATTGAAACGGCGGCGGAGTCGCCCCTGCTTGAGATTCGAGATCTTGAAACCTGGTTCTACACAGATGACGGTGTGGTCCGGGGCTGCGACAGGGTCAGTTACACCGTGAACAAAGGGGAAACCCTGGCTGTGGTGGGGGAGTCCGGTTCCGGCAAATCCGTCACTGCCATGTCCGTTCTCCGGCTGATTCCGGACCCGCCGGGAAAAATCGTGGGCGGGGAGATCCGGTTTAAAGGCAAAGATTTGCTTGGGATGAATGAAGATGAGATCCAGGATATCCGGGGCAACCGCATCGCCATGATATTCCAGGAGCCCATGACCTCCCTCAATCCTGTGATGACCGTGGGGCAGCAGATTGCAGAAAGCCTGATCCTTCACCAGGGGGCCACCAAGGCTGAATCCCTGGCAAAAGCCGAAGAGATGCTGGCACTGGTGGGCATTCCCGATCCCAACGCCCGGGTGAAGGAGTATCCCTATCAGCTTTCCGGCGGCATGCGGCAGCGGGTGATGATCGCCATTGCCCTGGCCTGCCGGCCCGAGGTGCTGATTGCGGACGAACCCACCTCAGCTCTGGACGTGACCATCCAGGCCCAGATCCTGGGGTTGATGAAACGGCTCCAGCAGGAGATGGGTATGGCCATCATCCTGATTACCCACGACATGGGGGTTGTGGCGGAAAGTGCGGATAAGGTGGCGGTGATGTACTGCGGCAGGATCGTTGAGTTCGGTACAGCCAAAGATATCTTTTTTGATCCCCGGCACCCCTATCTTGAGGGGCTCACCCAATCGGTTCTGGATATTGATGAAGATATCGACGAACTCTACATGATAGAGGGCAGTGTGCCTGATCCCCTGGACCTGCCCGAGGGCTGCAATTTTGCCCCCAGGTGCCCCAAAACAATGGACATCTGCCATATTAAGATTCCGCCGAAGTGTTACTTTAACGACACCCACTATGCCTGCTGCTGGCTCTACGGGAGTGACAACCATGATGACTGAAGCAAAACCTGCCCCCGTCCGTCCTGAATCTATTCTGTCGGTGAGGGATCTCAAGGTGCACTTTCCGGTGAAGAAAGGGGTGTTCAAGAAAACCATGGGTCACGTGAAGGCGGTGGACGGAGTGAGCTTCGACCTGTACCCGGGCCAGACACTGGGTCTGGTGGGAGAATCGGGCTGTGGCAAAACCACCGTGGCCAAGGCCCTGGTGAAACTGGTGGCCGCCACCGAAGGAAAGGTACGTCTCAAGGGAACGGATCTGCTCACCCTGCCCACGAGGGAACTGCGGGAGCGCCGCCGCCACATTCAGATGATTTTCCAGGACCCCTTCTCCTCCCTGGACCCCAAGATGACTGTGGGTCAGATCATCGGCGAAGCCGTTGAATTCCACCGGCCCGATGCCGATATTCAGGCCGAGGTCATGAACTACATGAAGATTACGGGACTGCGGCCGGAAGTGTATAACCGCTATCCCCATGAATTTTCCGGCGGACAGCGGCAGCGGATCGGCATTGCCCGGGCCCTTGCCACAGAACCCGCCATCGTGATTGCGGATGAGCCCGTTTCCGCCCTGGACGTTTCGGTCCAGGCCAAGGTGCTCAACCTGATGAAGCGGTTGCAAAAGGACCTGGGTATCGCCTACCTTTTCATCACCCATGACCTGTCCGTGGTGAAGCATGTGTCGGACCGTATCGCCGTGATGTATCTGGGCAATATGGTGGAGCTGTTTGATGCAAAGGACATCCGTAAGGGAACGGTGCATCCCTATACCCGGGCCCTGATTTCGAGTATTCCGGCCCGGCTGCCCGGGGAAACCGTGGAAAAAATCGCCCTGGAAGGGGAAATCCCGTCTCCCATCAATGCACCGGCGGGCTGTAAATTTCAGACCCGTTGCCCCCATAAGGACGGCATTTGTGAGGCCGAGCGTCCGGAATTGACCCCGCTGACAGCGGGATCCGATCACCTGGTGGCCTGCCATCACTGGAAAACCATTCTGGAGGAAAGATGAAGCTTATTGAACGTCTGGGCAGAGCATATCCTGAGATGACGGAAAACCAGCGGCGGATTTACGATCTGCTGTCAAAGGATGTGAAGGCCTTCTCTTTGAAGTCCATCACCGAAGTCGCGGATGAACTGGGGATCTCAAAGACCAGCCTGATGCGGTTCGGGAAGGCGTACGGATTTTCCGGCTATGCGGAATTTCGAAAGACCCTCCAGGAAGAAGAGGTGCTGGATGTATCGCCGGCCAACAAGATGAAAAAGATTCTGGGGACGGACTATGCCCTGAACGCCGACGAGATCCGGCAGCAGGAAATCGACAATATAAACGCAGCTTTCGAAAATATGGATGAGGTGTCCCTGGCTGCCCTGTCGGAGGAAATCCTTTCCGCAGCTAACATTTATACCATGGCCTGGGGGTTCTCCAGCCACCTGGCGGAGCTTTTCTCCCTGCGTATGAAAATCATGGGATTGCCCGGTGAAACCATCACCCGGAGGACCGGCACCCTTCTGGAGGAGACCTCACACCTGTTCGAGGGCAGTTTGCTCGTGGTGTTCGAGATGCCGCCCTATGTCCACGAGGTGATGGATGCCGTGGCCGCGGCAAAAGAGCGGGGCGTATTTATTGTGGTGGTGACGGACAAGCCGGTATGCCCGCTGCTCCGGTATGCAGACCTTCACTTCTGCTGCCCCACGGACACAAGGTTCTTCGGAAACTCGCTGACCGCCCCCCTGTTTTTCGTCAATATGATTACCTCCCAGGTGATTTTTCAGATCAAAGATCAGGTCATGGACCGGCTTGAAGACCAGCATGCCATATTTAAAAATGACCGTTACTATATCCAGTAGACCAGCAAAGAGAGTATTATGAAACCCGTCATCGGCATTACCACCTTTAACGAAACCCGTCCCATGAAACCCTATACCCTGGTGAGCCGTCACTACAT
>JAKSBB010000311.1 GCA_022361315.1 Desulfobacterales bacterium | reverse complement strand
GGTATGATGAAAACCCTCTATGACACCGACGATGAGATTCGCCGGGTCATGGACAAGGGGGCGGCCATTTTCAAAGCGGAGCGCGGCTACTCCCTGCTGGCTCTCATGTTCGGTGAAGATGACGCCCTGAACTCCACCCAGAACTCCCAGCCCTCTGTTTTCCTCTCCTCGGCAGCGGTGTGCAACCGCCTGGCCGTGGAAGGCTTCTCCCCGGATTATTTCATCGGGCACAGCGTGGGCGAATACACCGCCCTGTTCTGCGCCGGCATCCTGGGATTTGAAGATGCCATGCGCCTGATCATAAAGCGGTCCGACCTCATGTTCCAGAGTACCCTGGAGAACCCGGGCAAAATCATGGTGGTTTTCAAGAATGAAAAGGAAACCGCCGCCCTGATCCGCAAGTCCTTTGTTTCCAATATCTGGATCACCAACAAGAACTCCGAGAAGCAGACAGCGGTATCGGGCAAGGCGGAAGATATTGAAACATTCTGCAAGTTCCTCACCGGTGAAGGGGCTGTTTATAAAAAGCTCAACCTCACCGGCGCCTTCCATACCCCCATGCTGGAAGGGGCGGCCAAGGAGCTTCGGGCGTACCTGGACACCCTGAACTTTAACCGGGCGCGGTACGGGAAAATTATTTCCAACACCCTTGCAGGACCCTATCCGGAAGATCCCGAACTGGTGAAAGACCTGCTGGCACGCCAGATTATAAGCCCCGTGGAATTTATCAAATCCATCGAGTACGTCTATGCATCCGGCAAGACCCATTTCATTGAGATCGGGCCTTCCCGCCTGCTGGTGAACCTGCTGAAGAATATTAACATCGGTGAGTTCGGCACGTCGGTTTCCGTTGACGCAAGGGCAGGGGAGACCGAATCTTTCGAAGCCTGCCGCGAATACCTGATGGAACGCAACGCCCTGTTTGCACCCCAGCCTGTGGCTGTACCGGTGGTGGTCCCCGAACCTGTAGAGAACGAAGAAACCCAAGGATTGAAGGAGTATCCCGAATTCGATATGTCTGAAGATTTTGAGTCGTTTAAAGAAAACAACCAGGCCGCCATTGACCGCATCCTGTTCCAGGAGTTCGAGCGTCGCAAGAAGCAGGCTGCCGTCACCGCCATGGAACGGTTCGAGTTCAACACCAACAAGGTGCTGATTTCCGGTGTTTCCGTTGGCCTGCCCGGCAAGGCCCGCCACGTATTTGCCAAGGACAACTTCGATGCCATCCTCAACGGCAGGAACTTCATCGAAACCCTGGATTCCGAAGAGATGGGCAAGCTGACGGACAAGAACATCACCAAGCTGTTCAAACAACCCGATGGCAACGCCAGGTTCGTCCAGATCACCAAGACCGAGGATGTTATCCATCTGGCGGGTCAGCTGGGATACTTTGACCTCACCGAAGAGTACGGCATCAAGGCCGAGTACGACAGGGCCATGGGGCTGGGCATCGCCGCCGGTATTGAGGCACTCAAAGACGCCAACATTCCGCTGGTCATGCAGTACAAGAAGACCCGGGACGGCCGGACCATGATTCCGGACGGATTCGCCCTGCCCGAAGAGATGCAGGAAGAGACCGGTGTGATTATCACCTCGCTCTGGCCCAACGGCGAGACCCTGCTCTCCGAACTGGAGAAATACCTCTATGAGAAACTCTTCCTCAAACCCTACGAGGAGTTTGAAAAGATCTACTACTACCTCATGGAGAAGATAGACAACCTTGAGATCAAGGAAAAGCTCACCGACTGGTTCTTCAAGGCCAAATCCCGTAAACGCACGGATATGGGGAACTACAAGTTTGACCGGAACTTCCTGTTGAACGCCTGTCCCCTGGGATCTGCCCATCTGGCACAGATCATCAAGGCAAAAGGCCCCAACACCCTGGTGTCTTCAGCCTGCGCCTCCACAACGCTTGCCATGGGTATCGCCGAGGACTGGATCAGAGTCGGCCGCTGTAAACGCGTCCTGGTGGTAGGCGGCGAATGCGCCACCTCACCCAATCAGAACCAGTGGATCGGTTCCGGTTTCCTGGCCCTGGGCGCAGCGACCATTAAAAAACGGATCTCCGAAGCGGCCAAACCCTTTGACGAGGACCGCAACGGCACCATCCTGGGTGCCGGCGCCGTCGGCCTGGTGGTTGAGGATTCCGCCTCCGTTAAACGCCGCGGCATGAACGGCCAGTGCGAGGTGCTCGGCACCCACATCGCCAACTCGGCCTTCCACGCCTATAATATTGACGTGCCCCACATGTCCCGTGAGATGAAGAAGTTCATCACCAAGGTGGAGCGCCAGACCGGCCTCACCAAGGATAAGTATGCGGACAAACTGCTCTTCATGTCCCACGAGACCTACACCCCGGCCCGCGGCGGCAGTGCAGATGCGGAAGTTCAGGCCCTTGAGACTGCGTTCTCCAAGTACCTGCCCAAGATCTGCATCTCCAACACCAAGGGCTTCACCGGCCATACCCTGGGTGCGGCCATCGAAGACGTGGTCATGGTTAAGGCCCTTCAGAAGAGAAAGGCACCGCCCATTGCCAACCTGAGCAAGATTCCCAGCGCCTTCAGAAAGCTGAACTTCTCCGGCCAGGCAAAAATTGATGCGGAATACGGCCTCCATCTGTCCGCCGGTTTCGGTTCCCACTTCGCCTTCATGTTTGTGAAGCGTGTGGAAGAAAACCCGGTTCGCGGCAACCTGGTCTACCAGAAGTGGCTGCGCCAGATCACCGGCGTCCAGAATCCCGAACTCAAAGTCATTGACAATACCCTCTGCGTCGTGGCCGGCGGCCAGGACGCTGCAGTTGCGGAACCCGCACCGGCCGCTGCCCCTGCTGCCCCCATCACTCCGGCAGTACCGGCGGCAGCACCGGTTGCGGCACCGACACCCGAACCGGCTGTTATTCCGGCTGCTGAGGCCCAGGTCTCTCCGGCTGCCCAGGTGCTTGAACCCGCTGCCCAGCCCGTGGCCAAGGTCAAAGCGATCATCGCCGAGCAGACCGGCTACGCCGAAGACATGCTGGAAGAGGATCTGGACCTTGAAGCGGATCTCGGTATCGACACGGTAAAACAGGTGGAAATCTTTGGTAATGTGGCCTCCGCCTTTGACTTCGCCGTACCCGACGACCTGAAACTGCGTGACCTGAACACCATTGCCAAACTGGCCGCCTATATTGCGGATAAAACCGGTATTCAGGCTGCACCGGCTGCAGCAGCACCTTCTGCCCCGGCTCCGGCCGCACCTGCGGCTGCACCTGCAGCGGCGGCTCCGGCAGCAGATCAAGTGAAGGCCGTCATTGCCGAGCAGACCGGCTACGCCGTGGACATGCTGGAAGACGACCTGGATCTGGAAGCCGATCTCGGCATCGACACCGTTAAACAGGTGGAGATCTTTGCCAAGGTGGCCTCCGAGTTCGGGTTTGACGTACCGGATGATCTGAAACTGCGTGACCTGAACACCATTGCCAAGCTCTCTGAATACGTGGCCGGCAAAACAGGGGCACCTGCGACTGCAGCAGCCGCCCCGGCAGCTCCGGTAGCGGCACCTGTAGCAGAAGCCGCGGCACCGGCTGCAACCGGGCCTGCGCCGGTACAGGCGGTAAAAGCCGTCATTGCCGAGCAGACCGGCTACGCCGAAGATATGCTGGAAGACAACCTGGATCTGGAAGCGGATCTGGGCATCGACACCGTCAAACAGGTGGAAATCTTTGCCAAGGTGGCGGCGGAGTTTAACTTTGCCGTGCCCGACGACCTGAAGCTCAGAGACCTGAACACCATCGCCAAGCTGGCGGATTATATCGCACAGCAGACCGGTGTCACAGCAGCACCTGCACCCGAAGTTGCACCTGCAGCGCCTGCCGCTCCGGCTGAAGTACCGGCCCAGGCAGCGGCTCAAGCAACGAGCCAAAACGGCAATGCCGCAGATAAGGTGAAAGAGGTCATTGCCGTCCAGACCGGCTACACCGCTGATATGCTGGAAGATGATCTTGATCTGGAAGCCGACCTGGGCATTGACACGGTGAAACAGGTGGAGATCTTCGCCAAGGTGGCGGCGGAATTCAACTTCCCCGTACCCGAAGACCTCAAGCTGAGGGATCTGAACACCATTGCCAAGCTGTCCGCCTACGTCAACCAGAAATCGGCTGCCATGAACACCATTCCGGCCACCGGTTCCGGTGCTTCCGTTCCTGCCGAGACAGCGGCCGCAGCGCCTGCCGCGGCGGAGGTCGTTGAGGCGCCCGCGGAAGCGGATCCTTTCCCGGATCCCGCCTCGCCCATCAAACGCCTTGTCGTCCGGGTGGATGAAGCTGGTATGCCCGAAGAAAAGATTACAGACCTCAAAGATAAAACCATCCTGGTCTCCCTGGACAACCACGGGTTTGCCAAGGCGGTAATCCGGAAAATCGAAGATCTGGGTGGCAAAGCGGGGACGCTGGTTCATCAGACTGACGGTGAGAAGGTACAGGATGCAGATTTGACAATCGACCTTTCCGATGTAAAAGCCCTGGAAGAACAGATGGACACCCTGAAAACAGAACTTGCCGGGCTCAACGGTTTCATCCATCTGGCTCCCCTGGATTTCTACTTCGGCGGTGACCGTGAATTTGCTTCCGATGAAGAACTGGCCGTCACAGTGAAGTCCGCTTTTGTCCTGGTCAAACACCTCTTTGATGATCTGGACCGGGCCGGCAACCTCATCGGTACCATCACCTTTGACTCGGTGGTCTTCCCCTATATGGAAGGCGGAGACATCCATCCCATGTTTG
>JAKSBB010000943.1 GCA_022361315.1 Desulfobacterales bacterium | reverse complement strand
GGCACAGTATGAGAATGATGAATGAGAGCTAGAAGACTTCAAAAAGTTGATTAACTTGACCGAGTTTGCGGCATCGATCGGCTACAGAATCAATAAAAAGAAAAGCTCTGAACACTCTGTGACAATGGTTAGAGGAGACTCTAAGCTGATTATTGCGAAAAACATCAATAACGGGCATTGGATTTACTTCGAGCGTGGAGTAAACAGTAACCACGGGACAATTATAGATCTGTGCGAACATGAGTTTGGCCGTAACCTAGGAAAAATTAGGAAGCGTCTAAGCCCATGGAAGGGGTTTAAGAAACGTAAGCGGACCAATCCTGATTATTTCCAAAAGAAAGTTACCCCCTGCTCTTATGATAAATTATCCATGTTGAGTGAGTTCTCAAAATTAGAGTGCCTACACCCAGTAGCAAAAGCGACTGAGTTTCTAACAAATGAAAGGATGATCAGTTTTGAAATAATATTCGGAAAACGCTTTTCCGGTCAGATATTCACAGACAAATACAATAATGTTTGTTTTCCGCACCGGAATTTAAATAAAGATGTTGTTGGTTGGGAAAAAAGAAATCAAAATAATTGGAAGGGATTCCCGGAAGGTGGGACAAAAGCAGGTTGGTTTTCCAACCGGAAACGAACAGACAATAGTTTTGTCATTACGGAGAGTGGAATAGACACATTATCCCTCTATGAACTATTCCCGGAACGTTTAAAACACACATGGTGTATCTCAACATCTGGCGGGTTTGGAAAACCGACATTGGATTTAATACAAGCGGCTCATGAGCGTTTTAAACAGCGTGTGATTGTTGCCGTGGATAACGATAAAGACGGTCGATTCTACGAAGAGGAAATTAAGAATATGGTGGGAGAAATCGAAATAATCCGACCGAATGGAAAAGATTTTAATGATGATTTGATGGATCTAAAAAGCTAAAATTCACTTTTCCTTCTTTTTCATGAAAATCACCATGTTCTTTTCCAGACAAAAAATCTAAAAAGAATTGATGATCTATATTATATGATGTCATACACTCACGACAAAACCTGAACATATCCTTCCCCTCTAGAGCTTGAATATCGTCTTCAAATTCAGTGATAGTTAATCTATAATCATGCCGTGTCCCGCACTTTTGACAAACGGTCCTGATTTCTATCCCGTTAGACAATTTATTAATTGCATAAACCGGTTTTCTTTTGTGGTAGTATTTAAGCATTATTTAACCCCTCTAACGCTACGTTTTAGCCTTTCCACATGAACAGTAGAAATATTGATAGTTGGCGCTTGTGGAACACGCTGAAGACTGTTTAAGAGTATAGAAAACCTTTCCCCTGCATTTGCGGCAAAATCTCCAAGCCGGACCGCCTGGATTATAACATCGGCCGGATAGTGTGTCATCATGGCCCATGCGATTTTTTCCAGTTCAAATCCAGCTCTATAGAGTTCAAAGGCTTTTCCCCAATTCACCCTAAACGCTTTATAATATTTGGTGTGATGCTTTTTTAAATAAGCCTCAAACGTTGAAATATCAAAAATAGATCT
>JAKSBB010001031.1 GCA_022361315.1 Desulfobacterales bacterium | reverse complement strand
CTATGTTGGTGGGATCGATATCGATACGCTTCATACCAGAGAGTCTTTCTAGCTGCTCGTCGGTGTAGTTCCTTTCGTGCTGGAGACGGGAGGTCAATGCAACCATGGCCAGGTTGTGGGCGTTCATGATGGCGTTGATATCACCGGTGAAACCCAGAGAGAAGGGGGTCAGGGGAATACACTGTGCCAGACCGCCGCCGGCAGCAGAACCCTTGATGTTCATGGTGGGGCCGCCGGAAGGCTGACGGATGGCAGCACAAACGTTTTTACCGATTTTACCAAGACCCTGTACCAGGCCCATGGAAGAGGTGGATTTACCTTCACCCAGCGGTGTGGGGGAAATGGCGGTAACGTCGATGTATTTTCCGTTGGGTTTGTCTTTGAGGCGTTCAAGAACGGCTCTGAAATCGATTTTGGCGATGTAGTGACCCTGGGGAAGAAGTTCTTCCTTGGTCAGACCGAGTTTTTCACCGATTTCATAGATGGTCAGCATGTCTTTTTCTGCTGCTTCTGCAATTTCCCAGTCCATGTGTTTGGTTGGATCTAGTGGCATGGCTTACTCCTTTGTAGATTGGGGCCCATTTCACGGGCCGATAAACAGTAATAGAAACCAAGTTATTACGTTTTTTTTTGAATCCCAAAAGCCTAACTGCTACACTTCCTATATAAATAAAAGCAAAAAATCAACTTTTTTCATGAATAATGACCTGATCTTTTTCATGGGCCACCGGCACCGCCATGGTTTTTCGCAACCACCCCACCCTATTTTTACCCATAAAACATCAATTTTAGAATACAAACTGAGGTTTTCCCAAGCAAAGCAAAAGAAAAATACCGCAAAACCACAAAACACAAGGGTTTTGCCGCCACGATTTTCATTTAAAAACTAAATTAAATTCAATAAACACTTACTTTTAAAGAGATTGAGTAAAACGCCTGAAACCATTACAAATAAAGGCGATTGAACCCTCATTCACTAAATTCACTCATCTATTGACAAAAAACCATAACAATTATAAGTCATATGCTGTTATCGAATTATAACCTAACTAAGGTAGATATATGGTAAGGAACGGTACAATCAGGGTAAACCCAATTGATTCAATCCGTTCCTTATTTTTTTTGTTCTTTTCGATAACATCATATCAAATTAATTCTAACCCCCCCCAACTCATAACTATCTTTAAAATTTGTAGGAGGTAAAAGTGGGATTTGAAATAACCAAAGAAACTTATGCCGGCAGTATTCAGGGTGTTACCATCGGGAAAGGTGACACAGCACTGACCGTTGGCGGCCAAACAAGTTACCCGTTTTACCAGTTTGAAGGTGAGATGCCCAACAAACCCGTGATTGCCATGGAAATTTGGGACATGGAACCTGAAGACTGGCCCGAAGCCGCCCTGGCGCCGTTCAAGGATGTTGTATCTGATCCTGCGGCCTGGGCAAAAAAATGCGTGGAAGACTACGGCGCCAATGCTGTTGTTCTCCAGCTCAAAAGCACTGACCCCAACGACAAAGATGCAAGCCCTGAAGATGCCGCAGCCACTGTTAAAAAGGTGCTGGGCGCCATCAGCGTGCCCCTGATTGTCTGGGGATGTGCCGTTCCTGCCAAAGATGAGGAAGTTCTCAAAAAGATCGCAGAAGAATGCGAAGGTGACAATCTGATCCTGGGTCCTGTGGAAGAGAAAAACCACAAGGGCATCGGCGCTGCCGCCATGGGTTACGGTCACACCGTGATTTCCTCTTCTCCCATTGACGTCAACCTGGCCAAACAGGTGAATATCCTCCTTGAAAACCTTGGTGTTTCCCTGGACAAGGTCCTTGTGGACCCCACCACAGGTGGTCTGGGTTACGGTCTTGAATACACTTACTCGGTTATGGAACGCCTGTCCCAGGCTGCCATGACCCAGGGTGATGACAAGCTCCAAAACCCCATGATCAACAACCTGGGCAACGAAGTCTGGAAGTGTAAAGAAGCCAAACAGACTGCTGAAGAAGCCCCTGAACTGGGCGATCCCGAACGCCGCGGCATCCTGATGGAAGCCGTGGGTGCGGTATCCTATCTCATGTCCGGTTCCTCTGTTCTGATCATGCGGCATCCCGAAGCCATCAAGCTGGCCCAGGCCTTCATCGACCTGATCTCCGACGGCGGTTCTGCTGCGGACGTTGCTCCCATTACCAAAGTACTGGATGATGTGGAAATCGACTTCGCCGCCATGGCCCCTGAAGCGGATCTGACCATCGAGGAAGAAAAGAAGGCTGCACCTGCGAAGAAAGCTGCCCCTGCTGCCAAGAAGGAAGCCCCCAAGGCTGCTGCTCCGGCACCTAAGAAGGAAGAGGCTCCCGCAGCCGCTCCGGCCAAAGAAGAACCCAAAGCCGAAGCTGCTCCCGCAGTAGATCCTGAAGCCGAAGCCAAAGCCAAGGCAGAAGCCGAAGCCAAAGCCAAAGCCGATGCAGAAGCCAAGGCCAAAGCCGACGCGGAAGCAAAAGCCAAAGCTGAGGCAGAAGCTAAAGCCAAGGCAGAAGCCGAAGCCAAAGCCAAGGAAGAAGCTGCCAAACAGGCTGAACTGGATGCCGCATCTGCCAGAGAGGCAGAGGAAGAAGCCATCCGTGAACGCCGTGCTGCTGAAAGAGAAAAATCAGCTGCAGCTCATGCCAGCGCTCCCAAGGCAGAGGTTAAGAAAACCGCTGCCAAGGTCAACAAATCCGAACTCGAGAGAATTATCGACTTCCTCGACCGGGTACACAAACGCGCCAGCTAAATCGCTACAATTTGCGGTACCGGCACCACCGGTGCGGCAATTCATATATATTGATGTCAACAATATGAGGAGGAACCTCTAATGGTCGAAAAGAAAGCTCCGGCAGCCAAAAAAGCCCCTAAACTGGCTGATCCAATAGAAGCATCCGTTGATAAAGCAACCCAGAAAATGATCGTCCGCTCCCACGAACTGGGCGTCGAAACCATCTTCGACAGAGCGGTAAATATGAAGCAATGTAACATCGGTATCCAGGGCATCTGCTGTAAAAACTGTGCCATGGGCCCCTGCCGTCTGCCCCTGCCCAAGGCCGGGATCGAAGGCGAAGATACCAGAAAAGGTCTTTGCGGTGCCCCAGCCAATACCATCGCAGCCCGTAACTTTATCCGCATGATCGCCGGCGGTGCCGCCGCCCACTCCGACCACGGCAGAACCGTGGCCGAAGTTTTCCTCTCTGTTGCCAGAGGCGAAAGCACGGACTACAAAATCAAGGATCCCATCAAACTCATCCAGATCGCACCCAGCTACGGTGTAGAGACAAAGGTTGAAGTTGACGGTGAAATGGTTGATCGCGAGCTCAGCGAAATCGCTCTGGAAGTGGCCGAAGCCGCCATGGCCGAATGGGGTAAAGTCGGTTCCCATACCCTGATCCCCAAACACTTCCCCGAAGCCAGATACGAACGCTGGAAAAAACTGGGCGTCCTTCCCCGTAACATTGACCGGGAAATCGTGGACATTATGCACAGAACCCACATGGGCGTTGACCAGGATTACAAAAACCTGATGAAACAGGGTGCCAGAGCGGCACTGGCCGACATGTCCGGTTCCTGGATCGCCACCGATCTTCAGGACGTAATGTTCGGTACCCCCTCGCCCCTGATCTCCGAAGCCAACCTGGGCGTCATGAAACAGGACCACGTTAACATCATCGTACACGGCCATGAGCCCGTACTCTCCGAAATGATCGTTGCCGCGGCCCAGTCCACCGAAAT
>JAKSBB010001207.1 GCA_022361315.1 Desulfobacterales bacterium | reverse complement strand
GTACCGGAGAATCACCTATGTTATCGCATTAAAATTCGGTCGTACCCTGGTGTACTTTCATACGGCACGCCTGCCGGTGTACAATAAGCTGAGTACGGGTAATATTACTATTCACCTCATGGGGCTCTGGATGCAGGAAAACGGGTTCAACAATATTGATTTTGGTATGGGGGATGAGGGGTATAAGTATTATTTTGCCAATCATAACAGGACCATCTGGAAAGTTCGTGGTGCCCGGTCTCTCTTTTCTCCTACGGCATTCCTCGGAGCAGCGGAATCCTATCTGCGGGAAAAGGTTTGCCTGATGAGACTTTGGACAGCGGTGAAAAATAGCTACAAAAGCGTCACAAGTGTTTTAAGGAGATAATATGGAGGCCTTACTTCACGCGTTTTTGAGATTCTGTTTCCGGCACAACCCATATCAGGGGATTATTCTGGGACATCACACCCAGGGAGGTGATCAGATTCGACGTGAAGTTGATGCGCTTTATCGTTTGGTGGATTTTATCGGTCATGATGAAATGATCCGCCGACTGAAGCAAGGTGGTGTCAGGAGCGGTGGAAAACCGTTTTGTCTGCTTACCTTTGACGATGGTAAAAAAATCAATGCAGACGATACGGCAACGGCACTGGAAGCACTCGGCATACCGGCTGTTTTTTACCTGGTCACCGGGGCGGTTACCCACGGTACTCCCCTATGGTTTGACAAGAGAAATGCACTTGTTCGCGGACAGGGACGATTGCCTGAGATTTTGAAACCGGAAGCATTGAAACAACTACCCCTGTCGGAGATCCGGGCACGCCTGGATGCCTGTAATGCAGATAACTTATCCCCACCCGATATGTCGGACCCATCTGTTGCACCCATGTCCTGGGAGGACGCAAGGCGTCTGGATCGAAAGGGATTTTCCATTGGGGCACATACGGTCTCCCACCCGGTACTGACCAATGAATCCAAGGATACGGCAGAAAAAGAAATTCGTGACTCCATTGAAACCGTAAGCCGTGAAATCGGTCGTCAATGCCCCTCTTTTGCGTTTCCCAACGGGAACTGGTCTCCGGAACTTGCCCGATACACTGTTAGTTGCGGGGTAAAAACGATAATGGCAACAACACCGGTCTGGGTTCGTAAAGAGAGTTGCACATGGGCTTTGCCCCGAATTGATATCTACAACCATTACGATAAAAGGCGGATTTGGATGAAGCTGACAGCGGCCCTGCCCGGGTGTCTGTTGAAAAATCCCAATGGGTCAGGGCGGCGGTATGTTTTCCGTAACTGCCAATTGGGACAGCAGGTGATACCGTGAGCGGTGAAACGGGAAGTGATGCTGGAAGAGGCCGGCAAAACCGGAAGAGAGTGTACTATGAGAACCAT
>JAKSBB010000044.1 GCA_022361315.1 Desulfobacterales bacterium | reverse complement strand
AGGAATCAAAAGAATTCGATTTGATTTTTTCATTGGGGACACGGGCGACGCGGGCGGTCATGGACAAGATCCATGATATCCCGGTCATCTTCACGGATCTGGCAGCCCCTGAGTATTCCGGTATCATTAAAGACTGGAAAAGTTCCGGCACAAATGTAACAGGGGTCGAGACGCCGAAGTTCCTGAGCAGAGGGGTGGAGATGCTTCATAAGCTGATCCCGTTTAAAAGGGTCGGCATGATTTACCTGGAGGGATCTCCCAGCCATGAAGGTGCTCTGAAACAGATGAAATTGATTTCAAAGCATCTGGGAACCAAATTGTTCTACGATGGGTTCCCGCTGAAAAACGAAGCCGGCGAAAACTTCTCCGATATCAAGGTACGGGAAATGATAGCGGCAAAACTCGAAAATCTGCTGCCCCAGGTGGATGTCTTTTTTGTTCAACCCTCCCGGAGTTTTGTCACTCACTTTGATTTGTTTTTAAACGGGTTTGAGGAGAACAACGTCCTCAGTGCGGGGGATCCGGTTTATATCGAGAAGGGGATCGTCCTGGGACTGGACCGTAATAAGTTTGAGTTCGGGAAACAATGCGCCCGGTATGCCGTAAAAATCTTCAGGGGCACCCCGCCGGCCGAATTACCGATGGATGTGGGGCAGCAATTTACGATTTCCTTTAACCTGAAAGCGGCAGCAGTGGTGGGGTTCACACCGCCCCTGGAACTCCTGGCTGCGGCGGATGCCATTTATCAGGAATTTCAGGTTCCCAATCCCTCCGAAGCTGATAACCGGAATTAGCAAGGCTGCGGCCGTCTGAACTGTCTGAACTGGCTGCGGGCCGTTCTTCTTTTCAGCGCATACCGGTGCGTTGACGTAAATTGTGAAAGACCGTGGCGAAAGAATTTGCCGATTCAGCCAAAGAAATGATCATCAGGAAAGGATAAAAACATGGATGAGAACACCATTTATCATGTGGTGGTAAATCACGAAGAGCAATACTCAATTTGGCCGGACGGTAAAGAGATACCGGACGGGTGGCGGACCGTTGGAAAAAACGGTCCCAAAAAAGAATGCCTCTCCTATATCAATGACGTCTGGACCGATATGCGGCCCTTAAGCCTGAGGAAAGCAATGGATGCGAAGAACATGGATTGACGAATGACCCCAAAAGGCATGCCAAATAAATGAGACGATCCCCCCCAAAAATCGCTTTTGTGTATTCAGGAATGGGCTCCCATTACCGGGATATGGGAGGCAGTCTGACAAAGGAAGACGAATTCCGAAAGGTCACTGAGGTATGGAATCGTAAAACCCAATGTATCGTGGAACTGCCGGATTCGGAAGATTTTTCCAAAGAATCGATTACCCCCTCCGCAGCGGGTTCAATTCAGGATATTCCGTGCACATTGTCGCTACAAATGGGGCTTTCAGCCCTTTTACAAAAGTGGGGTATTGTTCCGGAAGGGGTGATCGGACACAGTGTGGGGGAATTTGCTGCCTCGGGTATTTCCGGTGTCCTGGTACCGGATGATATTGTCCCGGTGGTACTGGCACATTGCGATTTGTTTCTCCGTTCGGAAACCGGAGGGATGGCCTATATCGGCTTGCCCCGGGATGCGGTCGCGGATCTCATCGCACCTTATACCGGCAGGGTCAGTATTGCTGCGGTCAACGGCCCTGCCGCCACGGTGATCTCCGGGGATAAAGATGTTTTTGACCGGCTCTCACAGGCGCTGGAGAGCCGGGATGTATTTTTCAGGGCGTTGAAGGTTGATATCCCTTATCACAGCCCAAAGATAAACGCGTCACAGATGGTCATTGAACCGGTATCGCCCAGACCGCCTGCAATTCCCATATACTCCTCAATGCATGGCCGCCTGGGCTGCGACACGGATTTTGATGCCGCCTACTGGAGAGACCATCCCACAAAACCGGTGATGTTTAAAGATGGTATCGAAGCCATGCTGGATGACGGCTACACCGTTTTCATTGAAATCGGCCCCCATCCGGTGCATGCCGCAGATATCGAGGATATCATCCGGGGGAATGGGATGGCCGGAGACTGCCTGGTCGTTCACACCCTGGAACGGGAGAAAGAAGAAAAAGACGCGTTGACGGCAGCCCTGGCGGCGTTGGCAGCAGCCGGGTGTGCTTTTGATCCGGAGGTCCTGAACCCGGAAGACCGAAGGCGATTTGATGCATACACAGAAGGGATGCAATCGTCTGGACAAAAAGACAAGACGGTTGTTCCATCCGGAACTCTGCCGGAAAACCAGCCGGAGAACCAGCAGGAAAAACTGGTCGCTTCGGTATGGGCAAGTGTTCTCGGGTGCGGGGACATCCGTGTTCGGGATAATTATTTCGATCTGGGGGGAAATTCCCTCCAGGCCATGCGGATTATATCCAGGCTCAACGGATTGTTTGAAGCAAATCTGTCGGTCCGAACCCTGTTTAAACACCCCACAGTTGAGGGCCTTGTCCGCATTGTCGGTGAGATGAAAAACAGTGGTGAGGATTGTATTCCGGCAACTCCCCGGGAGGCGGTTTCCTTCCCCTTAAGTTTTTCACAGGAGCGTCTCTGGTTCCTGACACAGCTGATCCCGGGTAATGCGATGTACAATATGTCCGCTGCGGTAAACCTCTCCGGGGCGTTGGATACGAAAGCGTTTCAGCAGGCAATAGACGAGATAGTACGAAGACACGAAACACTGCGAACAGGTGTTTTTTCGGATGATGGCCGTCCCCGCTTGAAGATCCTGCCACAGTCCACCCGGGTTGCCCTGGAAGTGATCAACCTCCGGGCGCTTGACGCTGATGAGAAAACGGCTGAAATACGTCGCTTGATTCAAGACAGGGTAACATTACCCTTTGACCTTGATAAACCCCCGCTTTTTAGGGCCACCCTTATCAAAACCGGGCAAGACCGGTATATCCTGGTTATGATAGTCCACCACATCGTATCCGACGGATGGTCAATGGGGATAATGAACCGGGAACTCTCGGTTTTATACGACGGATTTGCACAGAAAAAAAAATCCCCGCTTTCCGGATTACCGGTTCAATATAAGGATTTTGCTGCCTGGCAGCGGAGACAACTGACGGCGGCCCGTCTTGACGAACAATTGGGGTTTTGGAAAAAAGCGCTTGCAGATCTTCCGCTTCTGGAGCTTCGCACGGATTATCCAAGACCTTCAGTGGTTTCCTATCGCGGCGGACGTGTCCCCGTAAGCATTTCGGCTGATCTGCTTGACGCCCTCAAGGCCCTGGGAAAAAATGCCGGGGCCTCCCTGTTTATGACACTGCTCACCGCTTTCTCTGTGCTCCTTGGCCGGTATACCGGGCAGGATGATATTGCGGTGGGTGCCCCGGTGGCCGGGCGGACCCACAGAGAAACGGAATCCCTGATCGGCTTTTTCGTCAACACCCTGGTCATGCGTGCGGACCTTTCCGGAGCCCCCTCGTTTCTGGAGGTATTGGACCGGGTACGAAAAACCGCATTGGATGCCTATGCAAACCAGGACTTGCCTTTTGAGCAAATTGTAGCAGCGATTCAGCCTGAAAGGGACATGAGCCGGAATCCCCTGGTGCAGGTGGCATTTGTTCTTCAGAACGCGCCTGAAGAAAACCTGGAGATCGCCGGTGTGGCAGTGACCCCTGCAGATTTTGACACGACCACCGTACGCATGGACATGGAGTGCCATCTCTGGGAGACCGACGGGGCGTTGCGTGGTGAGATCCTCTATTGCACGGACCTTTTTAAGGCGGATACGGTTCAACGGCTGGCCGGCCATTTCCTCAATCTGCTGGGGGATGCCGTTCAGCATCCGGAAAGACGGATCCGTGAACTTGCCATGCTTGCGCCGGCGGAGACGCATCAGGTCCTGGTGGAATGGACCGACACAGACGTTGACTACCCTTTGGACCGGTGTATTCATACGCTTTTCGGGGAACAGGTAAAAAGAACCCCGGAAGCACCGGCTGTGGCGGACAGGGGGGACTGGGTAAGCTACCGGACACTGGACCGGCGGGCCGATGAGGTGGCGTATTATCTGCAATCCCTGGGGGTGGGACCGGAAAAGATCGTCGGGGTATGTATGGCCCGTTCCCCGGAGATGGTCGCAGGCATCGTGGGGGTGGTCAAAGCCGGTGGGGCTTATCTTCCCATAGATCCCGACACACCCCGGGAGCGCATCGCATTCATGCTGGCCGATGCCGGTGCCGGGATAATCTTGACACAACGGTCCATGGCCGAAGAACTCCCGGGAATCTCCTCGGTGGTCTGCATGGAGGATGTGCCACAGGTTTCAAGGCCTGTTACCTTATCCAAAACGGTAACCCCGGAGAATCTGGCCTATGTGATCTACACGTCCGGATCCACAGGGAAACCCAAGGGGGTTGCCCTGGACCACAAGGGGCTGGTGAACCTGGTCTGCTGGCATCAACGCAGCTTGGACATTGCCGCCTCGGACCATGCGCCTCTCCTGGCAAACCAGGGGTTTGACGCGTCGGTATGGGAGTTGTGGGCCTACCTGGTATCGGGAGCCAGGGTGTCCCCGGTTCCGGCTGATCTTGTCATGTCTCCCGGCGATCTTAAGGATTGGTTCCTCGCCAATGAGATAAGCATGGCGTTCCTTCCAACACTTCTCGGGGAGCACCTGCTGGCACAGGAATGGCCTGAGTCTAATTCAGTCCGGACGATTATCGTGGGTGGTGACAGACTCCTCTTAAAACCCGGCGAAGATATTCCCTTTGAGGTGGTTAACATTTACGGCCCGTCGGAATATACCGTTGTCACCACCTGGGGCACGGTTCATCCGGATCCCCGGGACAACCGCCTTCCCCATATCGGTTCACCAATAGATAACACGCGCGTATACATTCTTGACGCAGATTTGGATCCGGTACCGGTGGGGGTGGGCGGGGAAATTTATATCAGCGGTATCGGTCTTGCCCGGGGGTATATCGGCCGGCCGGACCTGACAGCGGAACGATTTATTCCGAATCCATTTGGCAAACCCGGTGACAGGTTGTACAGAACCGGTGACCTCGGGCGGTGGTTATCCGAGGGTACTATTGATTTTCTGGGCCGCATAGATCGTCAGGTCAAGATACGCGGCTTCCGGATCGAGCCGGGTGAAGTTGAATCTGTTTTGTCTGATCACCCCGGGATAAAAGAGGCTGCAGTGGTCATTCATGGGGAAGGTCCTTTGGAAAAACGGCTTGCGGCATATCTCGTTCCCATGGAAAAGGGCGCAGTATTGATACCCGAGGTGAGGACCCGGCTCCGGGATGTATTGCCGGGATTTATGATTCCCTCTCTTTTCACTGTGCTGGAAAGTATGCCGCATACATCCAGCGGGAAGATTGACCGGAATGCGCTGCCGGAACCGGACGACCCTGGCGTGTCGGAAAATTATCTGCCGCCGCGTACACCTGCCGAAGAAATTGCGGCATCGGTCTGGGAAGGGGTGCTCGGACGGGCCGGGGT
>JAKSBB010000352.1 GCA_022361315.1 Desulfobacterales bacterium | reverse complement strand
GGACCGACGGTAACCACGGTGACGGTGACGTCATCCCGGTCTTCTTTGATCAGCAGTGCCTCTTCCAGGGCAAATTCGTCATAGGGGTTGATGGCCCATTTGAGATCCTCGGCGTCCAGGCAGTTGCCTTCCTCGGCAATTTCCACGGGTGCTTCTGTATCCGGCACCTGCTTCATGAGTACGATGATATCCATGTGTTGTTTCCTTGTTCTTTATATTGGTGGATGCCACCCCGGGTCTTGCGTTTCCCCGGTGGCCGGGGCGGCATCGTTTATATCAGTTTATATCAATGGCCTGATGGCGCCATTACATCTTGGTTCTCTGGTTTTTGGGATCGTAGGGAGAAGAGATGTGGAGTTTTGCAGGTCTCAGCTCGCCTTCAACCATGATCTCGTACTTCCCTTCTTCCATCCATGCTTTGGTAACGCCTTCGGGGTTCTTAAGATACCCCATGGCAACCGCAGCACCCACTTCAAACCCGTAACCGCCGGAAGTGGCAATGCCGTTGTACTCGCCGTTGCGGTAGATGGGCTCGTTGCCGTAGAGCATGATGTTGGGATCTTCCAGGGTGAACATGGCGATCTTACGGGTAACACCCTGCTGTTTCTGGGTCATCAGCGCTTCTTTACCGATGAAGTCGCCCTTGTCCAGTTTCACACCGAAGCCCAGGCCTGCCTCGTAGGGAGAGTCATCGGGGGTGATGTCGGTTTCCCAGTGGCGGTAGCCGGTTTCCAGGCGCAGGGAGTTAACGGCCTGCATACCCACCAGTTTGAGTCCGTGTTTTTTGCCGGCTTCCATGATGGTATCAAAGTCGGCCAGGGTGTGGTTGGTGGGGATGTAGAGTTCCCATCCCAGTTCACCGACGTAGGACATGCGAACGGCCAGGCAGCGGGTGTAGGCAATGTCGATTTCCTGAGCGGTGGAGAAGGGGAAAGCCTCATTGGAAAGGTCAGCATCGGTGAGGTCAGCCATGAGTTCACGGGTTTTGGGGCCCATGATGGCCAGCATGGAGTATCCATGGGTCACGTCAATGATGGTGCAGATGGCATCTTTGGGGATACGGCGTTTGATGTAGTCCAGATCCCGGATGGGGGTGCCGGCTGCGGTAACGATGAAGAAAGAGTCTTCGTCGACTTTGGTCACGGTGATGTCGGTTTCAAAACCACCGCGTTCGTTGACCACCGGGGTGTAGGATACGCTGCCGATTTCACCGCCGATGTCGTTGGTGCACAGGTTCTGGAGAACGGCTTCCGCGTCTCTGCCCTGGACCATGAATTTACCCATGGAGGTCAGGTCGTACATACCGACGCCGTGGCGGACGGCCAGGTGTTCTTCCTTCTGATACGGCAGCCAGTTGGTGCTTCTCCAGTCGTACTTGTGAACGGCTTCTTCACCTTCAGGGGCAAAGAAGTCGGCCCTTTCCCAGCCGGCGATCATGGAGAAGGCGGCGCCGTTGTCTTTCAGGCGGTCATGGATGGGAGAGCAGAT
>JAKSBB010000870.1 GCA_022361315.1 Desulfobacterales bacterium | reverse complement strand
CCGGTACAGATCCACCATGTGCTCCGGGATGTGCTGACGCTTTGCCGGGCCAGTATTCCCGCGGATATTGATATCCGGGAGGACATAGATAAAAACACCCGGCAGGTCATGTCCGATCCCACCCAGCTTCACCAGGTGGCCATGAATCTGGTCACCAATGCATACCATGCCCTGGAAAGCGGCGGCCGCATCATCGTATGTCTGGATGAGGTTGTCATTCATCCCGGAGACCCCGATGCCTTTTCACTGGAACCCGGCCCCCACGCCCGGTTGCGGGTGACGGATAACGGCACCGGCATTCCTCCCGAGATTTTGGACAAAATATTCGATCCCTATTTTACCACCAAAAAAAAGGGGAAAGGTACCGGGCTCGGTCTGGCTGTCGTCCATGGTATTGTGAGGGAACAGGGGGGAGACATCCGGGTGGACAGTGAACCGGGGCAGGGGACCACGGTGACGGTGTATATACCGATTTCGGAAAAACAGGACGGACAGGCACCGGAAGCATTGCCGGCTTGCGTGGACAGAGGGTGTGAGTCCATTCTTCTGGTGGATGACGAGCCGTCGGTGGTCCGATTGGAAAGAATCATTCTGGAACGCCTGGGGTACCGGGTCACATCCTTTCATTCCAGCCGGGACGCACTGGACGCGTTTAAAGCTGATCCAACAGCCTATGACCTGATGATTTCAGACATGACCATGCCGGGCTTGACCGGTGACCGGCTGACCCGACGGATTCATGCCATCAGACCCGAATTCCCCGTGATCATCTGCACCGGCTACAGTGAACGTTTGAATCTGGATGAGGCCGGGGACATCGGGATAAAGGGCGTGCTGATGAAGCCCATTGTCCGGTCCGACATGGCGGAAATGGTCCGAAAGACCCTGGACGCAACCTGAACAACTGAAGATACCAACTTATGTCTCTCCCACCCCGGATCTACCTGCGGGTACTTGAAATGAGAAGGCCGACCCATTATAATCTTCCCCTGTAACCATAAGCATTCGAGGCGATATCATGAAAATTAGGCATTCTCTTTTATTAACCTTCGGTATTATCCTGATCGTCTCAATGGTCTCCGGTACCGTTCTGTTCGGGATTGCCGAATCCGTAAGCCGCTATCATGAACGGGAATTGTTTGCCCAGTCCCAGCTTAAAACCCTCAAGGATATTGAAATCTCACTGGCCCGTACCATGAAGGCCGTGTCCGACCTGCTGGTGTCACCGGACTCCGGCCGGATGAAAATCTACCAAGCGGAGCGCAGCGTACTCCACCAGAAACTTGAGACGCTTTCCGATCTTGTGATGGATGAGATCGAATTTGTGGATGATGACGAAAAGGATGAAGAGGAAGACGAGGTCGAGGTACTGGAGACGGTTGTTGAGAGATCCGGGGAACTGATCGGAATTTCGGACGTCCTGGTGAATGCTGTCATCAATCAAGTCAGCAGGGGAGAATCCGATGAACGCGTGGCTGCACTGCGAAATGAATTGATGCTGAAGTACGATGATGGTTTAAAGGAACTCCTGCACGATCAGGTGCTGGATGAGGAAGGTGAAATCCAAGCGGTGGAAGCGCAGGTTCTGAAACGGGTTTTACTGTTAAAAATCGCCGTGGTTTTCATTTTATCCCTGATTTTGATTGTTCTGGGCCTGGGGGCCGTAAAAATCTGGCGTGATATTTACCGGCCCGTTGAATCCCTGGCAGATGCCATGGAACACATCAGTGACGGCCGGTTTGACATCACTTTTCCCCGGAAGCGTAAAAATGAGATCGGTGACCTGATGCAGGGTCTGGAAGACATGGCCGGAGAGCTTCGATCGGTGCAGGGACAGCTGCTCCAGTCCGCAAAACTGGCATCCCTGGGACAATTGGCCGCCGGTATTGCCCACGAACTTAATCAGCCCTTGATGGTGATCCGTATGAATGCCCAGATGCTGTCCAAATCAGGCGGAAACCCGGGAGAGGACGGCGGTATGCTGGCGATGATTGTCCGGAATACCCAGCGGATGGGGCATATCATCGACCACCTGAAACATTTCGCCCGCCAGACCGATACGGCCCATGAAACGCTGGATCCGGCCGTGCTGATAAAGGACGCCCTGTCTTTATTAAATCAGCAGCTTAAGCTCAAAGGCATCCGCGTGGACATCCGGGCGCCAAAACCCCCCGTTACCATACGCGGAAGCTGGAACCAACTGGAACAGGTGCTCGTCAATCTGATTACAAACGCCAGGGATGCCGTGCTTGACAACGGGCCGGATAAAGACAAGTCTATTCTTATTGCTGCAGAACCGGACGCCTCCGGCCGGCATCTGGATAT
>JAKSBB010000519.1 GCA_022361315.1 Desulfobacterales bacterium | reverse complement strand
TATCCAGTATTCCGGCGGTGTCCCCGGGAAACGCATACTTAAATGCATTGGAGACCAGTTCATTGATGATCAGACCGCAGGGAATCGCCAGGTCGATATCAATGAACACATCCCGGATGTCGATCCGGATGTCCATATCCGGGTTGGACCGGTCAAAGGTCGTGCGCAGATTTCTGACCAGTTTCTTGACATATCCTTTAAAATCAATGGATGACAGATTTTTGGACTGGTAAAGCTGCTCGTGCACCAGGGCCATGGAAAAGATCCGGTCCTGGCTGTCTTTGAAGGATTTACCCAGATTCTCATCACAGTCCGGCGCCGCCAGGCTCTGCCGCGCCTGCATCTTCAGAAGACTCAGGATGATCTGCATGTTGTTCTTGACCCGGTGATGAATCTCTTTCAGCAGGATCTCCTTGCTTTTTTCCGCCGCCTTGCGCTCTTCCACCTCTTTCTGGAGTTTAAGGTTGGCTTCGGTAAGCGCAGCGGTTCTCTCCCGGACACGCATTTCAAGATCATCATGGGCCTTTTTCAGCAATAGCCCCTGTTTGTCCAGAAGACTGTAATACTCGATGCTCTCCAGAGCGTTCGCGGCATTCCGCAGGACTATGGAGGTAAGGTCATAGGAAATATCCTGCACCTTTTTTTCAGGCGCTGAAAAGATACCCACAAACATCCCCCTGATTCTGGAATAGGTGGCGATGACATGGAGGAATATCGTGTATTCATGGTCCTCTGAATGCATGGAGACCCCGCGGGGCTCCCGGATCGCCCACGCCATGAAGCCCTTGTCTATTAAAAACGCCACCTGATCTTCCACAAATTGGGTCTTATCCCCTGGGGCACACCGGGAGAGAACCAGATCTGCCGTGTCCTGGTCCACAAGATAGAAGGCTGTAATATCAAAAGGAATCAGTTTACAGATCCGTTTCTGGATCTCTTCAAACACCTGTGCCTGTGTGGCCTGTTTGTGGATCTGTTTCTGAAAATCCCCGAGGGAAAGGGCAATTTCCATGGCATTTCGGGTAAATCGTTTGTTCTCCTCCAGATACTCTATCCGCGCGGCCTGGTTTTCTGATGTGGTGTTCTGGTTCATCCGGTGGTCACCCCTGACTGAAAATTCCAAGGAACTTCAACTGATGCAGTGCCTGCTTCACTGCCGATTCAAAAAGCCCGGGGGAAACAGAGAGGCTGTTCCAGGCGGCCTCGTCAAATGCCGGAACAAACCGTTCCCCGCTGTTCCCGATCCCCAGTCCCGTGGTAATAATATCCGCCATGTGAACAATGCCCGGCTTCACGGAATATATCCCCTGACTGGGTGAATGGTGGTGGAAAATCGTGTCCACCAGTTCATGGGGCAGATGCCATTTTTTCATGAGGTAATACCCCACATGGGTATGCCGGATGCCCCCCATTTCCTTTTCTATGCGGTAAAGGGGGCGGCCCAGCTGATCCGTCAGGGCCAGTAGCGCCAGGGACTCCTTTGGATAGTATTTATAGACCACCAGCCGGCCGATGTCGTGGAGCAGTCCGGAAACAAACAATTGCTCGGTCTGCACCAGGTTTTTATGGGCGCCTAAAATACGGGATAGAATACCGCAGAAAAGGCTGTGCCGGATAAACGACTGCACATCGATGATCTCCCTGGGAATGTCCGTAAATACCTCCATAACACTGATTCCAAAGGCCAGATTAACGATCTCCTTGGTACCGATCAGGGTGACGGCCCAGGAAATACTGTCGATCTTTTCAGGGAAGTTGTAAAAGGCAGAGTTGACGATTCTCAGCAGAAGTGCCGAGAGGCTGGTGCTTTTATTCACCACCTTTGCAATATCCGATGCAGAGGCATAGGGGTTGTCGATCATCTCCTTGAGTTCGGATATGATCAACGGAGTTTCGGGCAGTTTTATGTTATTGGCCCGGATTTTTATGGGAATCTGGCTGTCGAACCGCCTGGCCTCAACAGGCTCTGCCTGTGTTTTGATCAGATGACGGAAATGGTTATCCTTTGACCGGTGCCAGACTGAAAGCCTGTAGATTTCCTTTATTGCGGGATGCTCAATGTCCACATACTGAAAGATATGTCCAACCGCTTTTCTGGCCTCTTCCACCGCATCCCGGGAGATTTCGGACCGCATATCCCTGAGGGCTTGCTCGGTCCCGACAATCTCCACCTCCTGGACCCCCCATATTTTCAGGATCCGTATATGATGGGGCTGAACCTTTTCCCCCTGGGGAATCAGCAGCCGATAGTTGATGTCAAACACATCACGGGCAAATATCATTCCCTCTTCAATTTGATTCGGAGAAATTTTCATCAGGGCTCAGGCTCCTGGAAATTTAGGAAAGTTATAGGGTTTGCGGTCAGGACGGTTCAGGTTTTTTATACCATTTATCATCCCCATAAAGGTGCTCGGCGCAATCCGGGCAGATACTGTGGGAAAAAAGAGCGTCCGTATGTTCTGCAATATAGCTTTCAATCTGATTCCAGTATCCGGCATCATCCCTGATTTTCTTACAATTGGCACAGATGGGGAGCAGGCCGCTCAACTGCTTCACATTGTCCAGCGCCGTTTTCAACTCTCCAATGTTTTTTTCCTTTTCCTGTTCCATACCATGCTTGTAAATGGCCATCTCTATGGCAGCCCGAAGTTCCCTGTCCGTAAAGGGCTTTATCAGATAGCCGAACGGCCCCGTAAGTTTTGCCCGCTCCAGAATGGCATCATTGGCGTA
>JAKSBB010000337.1 GCA_022361315.1 Desulfobacterales bacterium | reverse complement strand
GGTGATCTTTACGAGTTTGACACCGTTGTCCGGCATACCTCGAAACCCGTGTTCTTCTGCGGATATTCCAGCAAAGGCGTGGAGTACATCATCGAGATGGCCCGTGAGGTGGCGGGGGGGCAGGCCCGTCTTGAGGCCCGTCCCTTTATTGCCGCCTATCCCGAACCCATCTCCCCGTTGCAGTTTCCCGACGAGATTGTTGAGAAAATAGAGGTCTGCGCCACAAACCTGGTGCCCCAGGTGATCAGCGGTGCCCAATTCATGGGGTTTACGGCCCCTTGTACCGTTGCCGGTTCCCTGGCATTGGCCACGGCGGAGAGTTTTTTCGGTATCCTCCTGGCCCAGTTGTTCCGGCCGGGCGCCCCCTGTTGTCTCACCTGTTCTCCGGGGGCAGGCAACATGAGAACGGGGATTTCATTTATTGCCAGCCCGGAGATGACCCTTGCCCTGGCGGCCCAGGCCCAGATCGCAAGAGAACTGGGGCTGCCCACCTGGGGGCTTGCCGGTGCCACGGATTCAAAGGCGCTGGATGCCCAGGCCGGTGCGGAAGGGGCGTTGAGCGCCGCCCTCCAGGCCCTTGCCGGCGTCAATATCATCCATGACGTGGGCTACATGGATATGGGGATGGCCTGTTCCTGTGCCATGATGGTGCTGGGCAATGAGGTCATCCACTGGATCAAACGGTTCATGGCAGGGGTGGACGTCACCGCCGACACCCTGGCCGTGGAAGTGATCAACGCCGTGGGCCCCGGCGGGCATTTTATGACCCAGAAGCACACCATCGACCATATGCGCCAAGAGGTCTGGCAGCCCGAACTCTTTTTCAAGGACTCATACGATGCCTGGGTAAAGTCTGGTGAAACCACCCTGGAGCAACGGGCCGACAAAAAGGTGGCGGATCTTTTAGAGACGTATCAGCCAAAGGCATTGCCCGAAGATACCGCTGCCAGGATACGGGAGATCCGGGATCGGGGGGCGACGGAGATCGGATGATGGCACCCTGGATTTCGTGATCACCGCAAGTATGTATTTATAGATGTAAATGGAGGCTTAACCCGCAAATAAAAGGAGAGAAACATGGCTAAAGAGTGTCATCCCGGGATCAACCATTTGAAACGCGATTACGCAAAGGGAAAGCTGTCACGGCGTGAGTTTATCCGGTACGCAGCCCTGCTGGGGGTATCTGCCGTGGGAGCGGCCCAGATGACGGGGCTGTCACTTTTTACCCGGCCGGCCCATGCCGGCGCCGTGACACGGGGCGGTACCCTGAGAATCGCCGGACCTGTTTCCAAGATGACCCACCCCGCCCAGTTCTCCTGGGTTACCCCGAGCAACCAGCTGCGCCAGGTGGCCGAATATCTCACCTTTACCGACCACAATAATGTGACCCATCCGGCATTGCTGGACAACTGGCAGCCCAGTGCGGATCTGAAAACCTGGACCCTGAATCTGAGAAAGGGTATCCGGTTCAACAACGGTGATGAATTCACCTCCGATGATGTTATTTTCACCTTTCAGCAATGGCTGGACGAGACGGTGGGATCTTCCATGAAAGGGATGATTGGCGGATACCTGTCCTCCGACGGCATTGAAAAATCAGGCAAGTACCAGGTGAGGCTCCATTTGAAAACACCGGAAATCGGGGTGCCGGAGCATCTGTTCCACTATCCGGCGCTCATCCTGAACCACAAAACCTTTGAAGGGGACTTTCTCAAGGCCCCCCACGGTACAGGCCCTTATACGCTGGAGGCCTACAATGAAGGGGAACGCTGTGTACTGAAACGGCGGAACGACTATTGGAAGAAGGGAGCGGACGGCGGCATGCTGCCCTACCTTGACGGCATCGAATATATAGACATGGGATCTGAAATGGCCCCCATGATTGCCGCCATGAAATCCAATCAGATCGATATGATCGATTTTGGTGATGTGGTGGCCACCCAGGCCTACCAGACCCTTAAAGATGACCCGAATATCAGCGTTTATCCCGTAACCACCAATATCACCCGTGTCCTCCGGATGCGTGTGGATAAAAAACCCTGGGATGACAACCGGGTGCGAATGGCCCTTAAACTTTGCCAGCACAGGGAAAAAATTCTCTCCCTGGCCTATTACAACGAAGGATTGGAAGGCCAGGATACCCATGTGAGCCCCAAGCATCCGGAATACGCACCGGTGAAAACACCGGGGTATAACCCGGAAAAGGCAAGAGCGTTGCTGAAAGCGGCCGGGTATCCCGACGGCCTTGACGTCACACTGGCCGTGGGCAGCGGATGGCCGGAAGTGGTCAGGTATGCGGAAATCCTGAAGCAGGATGCCGCTCCGGCAGGGTTACGGATCAACCTTAAAACCATGCCCAACAGCCAGTACTGGGAGAAATGGACGGAAGTGGACCTGGGCATCACCCCCTGGACCCACCGCCCCCTGGGAACCATGGTGCTCAACCTGGCCTATACCGGTGATGAAAACGGAAAACCGGTGCCCTGGAATGAGAGCCGGTGGGTGGACCAGGAGTTTTCAGACCTGCTGAAAACGGCCAACGGCACCCTGGATATCGAGGCCCGTCGCAATATATTTGCAAAACTTGAGCAGATCCAGATGTCACGCGGCTCCATCGCAAATGCCTTCTGGATCAACATGTGGGCCATCACCCGAAAGCATGTGAAAAACATTGTTGCCCATCCCAATGCCTACCTCAACACCGAAGAGGTCTGGCTTGACGGCTAATGACGGCTCCCCCTGCCGGAGACGGCAGGGGGATTTCAAATTCATACGGTTTGAACACTTCTGTTGTATCTTGACAACACCCCGGTTTTTTATGTATTACCTCCCGTGAATTTAACTCTGACCATCAAGAGGTTTTTTTGTTTTTAGATTTATTGGATATTGTGTCAACGGTTGCCGGCAGGGATCTCTCCCCCAGGTAACGGATTGACCATTTTCAGCCCCGTGACCATCAACCGGGGCGGCCTGACATTTCCAGCCTGTTTGTTGAGATCCTGGATCTCCAGCTATACCTGCGCATTCTGCCGGCAACACCGCCCATAAAAAATCATAGAATTATGAACGGCACCGGAACGTTAAATTCACGGTCCGTTATCAACAGAATTGCATCGCAGTAAAGGAAAGACACAACAATGAATATAAATAAAAAATCAGACAAACCGGACACGACGTATCGCCTGCTTTCACCTCTGGGGTGGAACGATTATTTTCAGGTACAGATGGAAACCAAAACCGATGGCGATTTGACGCCGGCCCGGGTGATCGGGGTGAGAAAAAACTTCTTTTCAGTAAGCTCAGGTGATGAGGAATTGCTCTGCACCCTGGCCGGACGGTTCCATCGGGATGTCGGGGGCGTGTATCCCGTGGTGGGGGACTGGGTTCTGGTCAAGGATACCGTGATTTCCAGGGTGCTGGTACGGCAGAATGCGTTGTCCAGAGGGGCGTCGGGTAATCGAGACAAACAGGATGCCCAACCCCAGCGGGAGCAGATCCTGGCGGCAAATCTCGATACGGTGTTTATCGTTTCAGGGTTGGACCGGGATTTTAACCTGAGACGCATCGAACGGTATCTGACCCTGGTGTATAACTGCGGACTGAATCCGGTGATTCTCCTGACCAAGGCGGATCTGCACCGGGACCCGTCTCAATTTGTCAGTGACGCGGAAGGCATCGCGTTCGGTGTTCCTGTTTATCCCATGTCTGCGACGGATGACGACGGACTGTCGGTCCTGGCTCCGTATTTAACCCCGGGGGCCACCACAACCATGATCGGGAGTTCCGGTGCGGGGAAATCCACCCTGATAAACCGTCTCTGCGGCCGCACCGTGCAGCGCACCTCAGCCATCAGCACGGTGGTGAACAAGGGAAGGCACACCACCACATCCCGGGACATGATTCGTCTGCCCAACGGGGGATTGGTCATCGATAATCCGGGGATTCGTGAAATCGCCTTTTGGGAAAATGACGGCGGTATAGACGCCGTCTTTCCTGAGATCGAAGCGCTGTCCAGGGACTGCCGTTTTTCCGATTGCAGTCACACCCATGAACCGGGATGCCGGGTCAGCGAGGCGGTTGAATCCGGTGACATATCGGAAAGCCGCATGGCGAACTACCGGAAAATGCGACGGGAGCTGGCCTATATCGCCCAGAGTAAAAATAAAAGTGCCGATCGCGTGGAAAAAGAGCGGTGGAAGGGTGTGGCCCTGAAAATCAAAGCCATGAAAAAAGGACGATAATGATGGGTTGCTAAAAATAATGGCGGGATAAAGAACGCGGTGCGGGCCGGACAATCTTCGGTCCGCACCGTTTTACCTCCATTGTGCCGGGGTGTTTGATCAGCCGGCCAATGGATATGTGTCTACGGGGATATACTGATCGCCTTCCAGAATCAGTTCCAGGGGAAGCGCCAGCAGATCCGGTCCGATGGAGTGTGCCTCAATCCCGCTTTTTTGTCCCATAATGGAAACGAGCAGGTAATTAAATTGTCTAGCATCCTGCTGGGGACCGCCTAATCCGGCAATCTGCTGAAGGGCCTTGTATTTAATATCAGCGCCGTTCGCTTTAAGAAAGGTGTCAAGCTCACCTGTCGGTCGGTTTTTGCAGGTCATCTGGAAGCTTGTGGCAACCAGGATATAGGCGTTATTGCCGTCATATTTTTTTACTTCGGCCGGGACTACACCCTGGTTCTCGGTAACGGCATTGGCCACAACCTTTAAGGTTTTCCGGTCCACCACAACCAGCCAGTAGAAATCATAGGCTCCGGGACTGACATCATTGAGATGGTACCGGGCCGTACCGATGCCGAGAGTGTCCGTGACAAGTGAGAGAGGGACATTGTTTTCTGCCATGTTGAACTCCTTTCTTCTGAAAAAAAGATTGATGGAAACATGTTGATCCCCAGGGTATCTGTGAATTCCCTGGGGCTTCATTTGAACGGTGGTTTTGAAACCATCCCGGTAAATCTGAATGGGGATGGATAAAAACGCCGTAAAGATTACCGGAAAACGTCCCAACGGACCGGGACTGATATCAGCCGAACAATACGCTTAAGATTTCAATGCCTTAAAATGATAGTATGTCACTTCATCTATCAGTAATTGTTTTTATTTACAAGGGGAAATTACTAGGGAAACGGTTGGCGGAGAATGGTATTCCCGGGAAGGCTGTATTAGATAAAAGGCAGGCCGACCGATTGGGAATCGCCGGCCTGGGATGGGTTACATCATCATTGGCCTGTGGCGTCGCTGAACTGGGCATTTACACGGCCGGCGGATACCGCCATGACAATGGCTTTTGCAGCACCGATTTCATCGTCGCTGATTCCGTTTTCCTTAGCATCGCTAAGGCAGTGAGTCATTCAGGGATAGCAG
The DNA here is from genome assembly GCA_022361315.1 of Desulfobacterales bacterium. Next base: position 9,504 of record JAKSBB010000337.1, on the reverse strand, counting down.
CCAAGGGCCATGGCAGATGCAAGATAAAGCAGGCGGGTGGTTTTCGGATCCAGGATGTCATTCTGCCTTACGGCCTCTGAGAATGCCTGATATGTAACTTGTTGTTTCTCCGGTAACATAGGGTCTCCTTTTAATGATTCGGGTTGACGAAAGGGACGGTATTGTTTACTTCTGATTTATCGATTAATAAACTTTATTGATCGTGTCCAACGATTTATTCCGATGTGTTGTATCGACGGTGGCGATTTGAATCACGGGGGATACGATACCGGTGGGTAATAAGGAAGGGGGGGTATGGAATTACGGCAACTAAAAACATTTTTATGCGTGGCAGATGAACTGAGCTTCACCCGGGCATCCCGGCGGCTCTGCATGGCTCAGTCTTCGGTTTCCGCCCAGATCAAAGCATTGGAGGACGAGTTGGAAGTAAAGGTCTTTGACCGTATCGGCCGGCGGGTACTGCTGACGGATGCCGGCAGGAAACTCTATACCTATGCCAGACGCATGACGGACATGACCCGGGAAATACGGTCTCAATTTTCGAGTGATGACTATATCCGGGGCTCCCTGACCATCCGGGTGCCCGAAACCATTGCCAGCGTTTATATGCCTGGAATTGTCCGGCGGTTTGTCCGGGATCATCCAAAGGTTACCCTGCGGATGATCAATTGTTCGGATGAGCAGCTCAGGGAAGAACTCAACTCCGGCCGGATTGATCTGGCCTTTTTGCTCAGTGACAGTGTCCATCTCCGGGAGGTGAATGTCAAACGGTTGAGATCCGAACGGCTGGTGGGGGTGGCAGGGCCGGATCATCCCCTGGTGGAGCAACGCAATCTGGAGATGACAGATTTTGGGGGGCATCACTATTTAAGACCGGTCACCGACTGAAGTTATCCCAAAATATTCGAGCGGTCGCTCGATGAACATCGGGTCACCACCAGGACCCTTAGATTTTCAAGTATCATGGGCCTGCGGGCCTGTCTGGAACGGGGCATCGGGTTTACCGTCTGCCCCGAGGTCGCGGTGGCACCGGCCCTTGCATCAGGCCGCCTGGCCCGTCTGGATTTTCAACCGGATGACGAAGAGGTTTCGCTGATCATGATCTGGCATGCGGAAAAGTGGTGTTCCCCGCTTCTGGCTCATTTCATGGGGCTGGCGGAGGAACGGATCTCCGATGATTAAACCGGATGGCTGACCATGCCCTTTACTAGGTATTGAAAACCAGGGTTTCCCCGTCTTCCGGTATGGAAACTTTTGATATGAGGTCCAGGTGTGTCAATGTTTCCCTGAGTGCGGACCGGGTCACCGGACAATGGTTCAGCGCCTCCATATGGTTGGCCACCACCCGACCCGGTGCCCGGGCTGCGAATGTGGCGACCTCGTCCGGAGACATCAGGATATCTCCCCCCACATCCAGGCCGGCATTTCCGGCGGCCACCACGGCAATGTCCGGCGCAAGTTCCGTCAGTGCACGTTCCGTCTCTTTTGTATATACGGTATCGCCGCTGATATAAATGGAGGGTTCTCCCGGCAGTGCAAGGCAGAATCCGGCGCCATTGGCCATGAGATTGGCCGTCCACCCGTGACCGTGACGCGCTGGAACCGCTGTGATTTTTCCCCCGAGAAGATCCCGGGGTTCCCAGAATGTCAGGTCTGCAGCCACCCTGAGGCCGTGTTTCTCCATATAAGAGGCATCCCTAGTCAGGCAGACCACCGGAATATCCCGTTCCATAAGGAATTGTCTTCCGGCCAGGTCAAAATGGTCGGTATGGGTGAGGGCTTCAATTCCCAATTTCTGGGAATGGGTCACCAGGCAGAGGGTAACCCGGCTCAGAATCTCTTCCGCATTTTCCGGCAGATCAACAACAGGGTTTTTCCTTGCCTTGTGTTTAAGGTAGGAGAAAGGCGGTAAGCTTCCTTTTTCTCCAAGCATGGGATCAATAAGAATATGGTGTGCCCCGGCTTCAATGACAAAGGTCGCGTTTCTCAGGTGATGGATCTTCATTTTGTCTCCTTGTGGGTAACCTTTAAGCTTTTTCTTAGTTTAACGGTACCCCCTTTTATTGAAAAGTGTCGGGATTGACAAAAAAGGTGCGGTATCGGACAATCGGGTAAATCTAAAAATTGGGAGACCTGCTATGCGGCACATCGCCATACTGGCGTTTGAGAATACGATGCAATCCAGTATCACCGGACCTTTTGACATCTTTTCAGTGGCATCCCTGGAATGGCGGAAGCAATATCCTGAGTCGGAGGACTCGTTGTTCTCCCCAAAGATTGTAACCGACGGCGGTAAACCCGCGACCTGCTTTAACGGTGCCGTGATTACACCCCATATGGCAGCGCAGGAGCTGCACCCGGTTGATATTATTTTTATTCCCGTGATCTATGGAGATGTGGCCCCCGTCCTTGAGAACGGACGATGCCTGGACTGGCTTACCTGCCGGGCAGATCAGGGGGCGATGGTCTGCGCCGTATGCGCCGGGGTATTTCTGGTGGCTGCCGCAGGCCTGCTGGACGGCAGAATCGCCACCACCCATTGGGCTCTTGCCGATGACTTCAGTAGCAGGTTTCCCGATGTGACTCTCAAAAAGGAAAAAATGATTGTGGACGAAGGCGATGTGATTACGGCAGGGGGCGTAACGGCATATATGGACCTGGCCCTTCATCTGACCGCAAGGTTTGGCTCCCCCGAATTTGCAGCCTTTCTTTCCAAAATCCTTCTGATTGATCCGGCCCGGCGTTCCCAGGCGCCATACACGGCCTTTGACATGAATACGGCCCATGGAGACCGGTCCATCCTCAAAGCCCAGGACTGGATGGCCCGCAATCTCACGGCACGGGTGGATGTGGCCGCATTGTCCGGTATCTCGGGGCTTACGGAGCGTACCTTTGCCAGGCGGTTCCGAAGGGCCACCGGCGACACCCCCATGGAGTATCTCCAGCAGCTCAGGATCGGCCGGGCAAGAACGCTTCTGGAGACCACCGGTGATCCGGTGGATACCATCACCTGGGCGGTGGGATATGAGGATGTCAGTTCATTTCGCAGGCTTTTTAAACGAATGACCGGCATGTCTCCCACCGCATACCGAAGGAAATTTTCCCTGTGTGAATAGAGATATGTTATCGACACCACAAACCATAGGCGGATAAATGAGCGAAACAAAAGACAAACTGATATCTGCATGTGTTAAAGACTATGAACATATGGGGATCGGAAGCCGAATCCGGGCAAAGCGCATTTTTTATGCAAATTTGCTCATGGTGGTGATCTGTGCGGCCTTCCTTCCCTTTGCGGCAGATGAAATCTGGCTGGTTCTGATTATCGCGGCCATGGTGGTTGCCGGTATTTTCTTTTCCCTGCTGTTCCTTCGGGCCGGCCGGCTCAACGCTGCGGCCACCGTTCACCTTCTGGCAACGGGTTACGGTATTTCCTGCCTTCATATTTTCATCAGCGATTCCTATGCGGATATGCTCACCTTTTTGGCCCTGTCCTTCATCGTTATTGCAGGCGGGGTGCTTATTGCAACCCGCCTCTCCCAGATTTTCCTTATGGGCGGCATGGTCCTTCTGGCCCAGCTGCTTTCACCGGTCATAAACATGTCCGGGCGGCTTGATATTCCCCTTGATCTCCAGTTGGAGAGTCTTGCCCTCTTCGTCCTGTTTTTCACGGTGCTTCTGTTAATTAAATCGGACAACCGTACCCTGCTGAAGATCACGCAAACCGAGAACCGGAAGGCAGGCAGGGCGTTTCGCGGTCTGGACACCTTCTTCAAAAACAGTGGGGATGCGGTAATATGGTGGGATACGGATCAACGGGGAATATCCTGCAACGATGCCGCGCTGGACCTCTTCGGGTTTTCGCACCGGGATGATCTGGCGAAGGTAACGATCACCACATTGTCTGCCCCCCGTCAGAACGGCGGAACAGATGCGGCCAAAGAGGTAGAGAGGGTACTTCGGACCACCCGGGAGAAAGGACACCATACCCTTGAATGGCGGTTCCGGCGGCAGGACGGCAGCCGGTTTGACACCAATATTCATCTGTTCTGCATCGATATGGGAAGACGAAAACGGTTTCAGGTAACGGTGGATGAGCCGGCTGATCAGATCTTCGGCCGGGGCCGGCAGATTCGGCCTGCATTGCAGATGATGGCCGGTGGAATTGCCGCAGGACTATCCAAGACTGTGACGGATTCCACCGGTGGGGTGCCCGCCGTGGAAGTGCTTGCAAACCGGTTGGGCAGCAAAACCATGAGGGCGAATTTGAGGGCAGCCGAATCCGCCGATACCACCATGCACGCAATACACCGGTATATGAAACTTCGGGAGATCCCGGGGGTGCTCAATGCCATCAGAGGCCAGCAACAAAAACTGACTGAAGTGAGTGATGCCCTGTTGGGGTTTGCCGGCAAAGACCCCCACCCGTTTTCATATCAGGATCCTGTCCGACTGGTGGAGGATGCGGTGGCACTGGCTTCTGAAAGCCGGATGGGGATAGAGGGCGTCAATTTCAAGGCCATCGGTGTCGAAACGGAGTATGATGACAACCTGCCGCAGGTTCCCTGCGACAGGGAGGGGATCATCACGGCACTGCTGAATATTCTGGAGAACGGGGCCAGGGCCATGGGGGGCCGGGGAGACGGTGGCAAAGACTACCTGCCGTTATTTACCCTGAGGGTTCATTTGGAGAAAAACGCCGGGATGCTTCGGTTGGAAATCGAGGATAACGGGCCGGGGATGGAGGATGCGCAACTCAAACGGATCTTTGAACCCTGCTTTACCGCCGGCACTCCGGGTGACCGGCTCGGCATGGGGCTTCCCATTGCCTGTTTTATCGTGACACACATTCACCGCGGCACCCTGGAAGCCTCTTCAACCCCGGGGCAGGGGAGCAACTTCATCCTCCGTCTGCCCTTTCCCGCAACTCCTGGTGAAAAGCAAAGGGCTTCAGCTGATAACTGAAGCCCTTTGTTGGGCGGGCTTTGATTCGCGGCAGGCCTGGCGGAGCCCCCGCGTATTCAAAGGAGGTTGGTAGTGTTGGCTTTGGGTTGTTTCTCTCTTTCGGACCGGCCCAGCCCGCTTGAAACCGGTCTGTTATTAAGAGATCATCCGGCCCCGTATTATTCCCAAGCGGTTTCCCGGAATAATATCAGGTCACCTTAAACTGCTCCACCATGGTCTTCAGGGTGTCCGACAGGCCAGACAACTGCCTGGCACTGGTTGCGATACTGCTGCTGTCGGCCGAAATCTGGGAAATGGAACCGCTGACACCGCTGACATCCTGATAAATCTGTGAGGAGGAGTCGGAGGTGTTGGCCACCTTTTCACTGACTTCCTGGATGGCACTGGCGCCTTCTGAGACATTGGTATCGATTTCCTGAATGGTCGTGGTCTGACGCTCCACAGAGGAGGATATCTCGTTTACAATGTGGTTAACCGCGTCAATGACCTCCACAACGGTTTTGATTTCTTCAATGGTGGTGGTTGACGTGTTCTGAACCCAGCCGATGCTCTCCTTGATCTTTTCCGTGGCCTCGGCAGTCTGCTGGGACAAGGCTTTTATTTCACCGGCCACAACGGCAAATCCCTTTCCGGCCTCGCCGGCCCGGGCCGCCTCAATGGTGGCATTCAGGGCCAGAAGGTTGGTCTGTTCCGAAATATCGGTAATGGTATCGGAAACCTTGCCGATTTCCCGGGCCGCCTCCCCAAGTTCCTGGATTCTGGATGAGGCGGTTTCAACTTTTTCCACGGCCTGACCTGAGATCCGCCGGGCCTCTTCGGTATTCCCGGATATATCACGGATGGTGTCATTCATCTGGGAGGTGGAGTCGGCAATCTGGCGGGTGTTCACCGATAATTCTTCCATGGCCGCGGCGACAGCGTTCATGTCCTCGCTGGCCTCCTCTGCATTGTGGGCAACACTCCGGGTTTTTTCTTCCGAAGCCTCGGTTTCATCCGCCAGCTTTCCGGCCACCTCGTGCATGCCTGCGGCGGACTGGTTCAGGTCGGCAGCCCCTGAGGATATTTGTTTGATACTGGTTTGCAGGGCCTCCGCAAACCGGTTCAGGTTCAGCCCCAGATACCCGAGTTCGTCCTGCTTTTCCTCGGGTTTATCACTGCTCCTGAATCGCCGGGTCAGATCCCCCTGGCTCATCTTCCGGGCGGTGGAAGCGGATTCCATAAGGTTCGCGGCAATGCCACGGATCTGAATGAAGCTGACGATCATCAAAACAAGCCCGATAACAACACCGACGGTCTGAAACATGATCAGGCGGGCCACCTTCTTTTCTGACTGTTTCTGCATCATGCCCACGGCCTTGTTCATTTCGGACAGGAGGGTGAGGTTGTTGGCTTTGATATAATCCAGACTTTCCGGACTGTCTGCCAGGGCCTTGTCCACATGGGCTGAAAAATCCTGCCAGAGTGTCTCTACCTTTTTCAACTGGGAATAAGCCGGTTCCAAAGCTTTGGGACATTTGGCGGCCGGTCCCTGCGGGTCCAGCGACAGGGGCGCTTCACCCGAATCTTTCAGGGCGGTCAGGGTCATATCAAATATGGTTGCGGTGTTTTGAACAGCGGCTGCAAGGGTCTGGCGTTCCTTCGCCGCTGTAGTTCCCATATAAAGGAAAAGTTCTTTGGACATTTTCTGGGAGAGCATGCGTTGCCGGCCCGCCAGGTTAATCACCAGGCCGTCGGCCTTCTGTGCGGATGTGGTGTACCAGGTGACCATAAACATGGCGATGATAATACATGACAGACCGCCTGCAATGAGGCCGAGTTTGTACCTGATGGGCATAGATGTCTCCTATTTTTTCTTACTGTTTGGTAATCTGTGTGGGCATCCTTTAAAATTAGAGGCTTTATTGATCTAGGTCAAGGAAACTTTTTTTACTTTTCTGCAAACTGATCAAAAATGCTTTTGCGGCGGTAGTATCGCTGTCCCGTCGGTATGGATGGCGTGATGGTAAATACCGTGAAAAAAGGCACAGCCAAAGGGGGATAAATGAAACCAGTGACATTCGATGATACCTCCCAGAAATTTATAGAGGCGGTGGAGAACATGAGTCATGCCGGCCTTAGCCGGTGCTGGCACTGCCTGGCCTGCAGTGGCGGCTGCCCCTTTTCCCGGGATATGGATTACCTGCCCAATGCCGTCATCCGGATGATTCAGTTCGGGATGAAATCAAAGGTATTGCGCTGTTCAACGATCTGGCTGTGCGTGGGGTGCAACACCTGCTCGGTGGAATGTCCCAATGCCGTGGATATTGCCGCCATAATGGATGCGTTGCGCCAAATGGCCATAAAGGAAAAGGCCGCCATTGCCGAGCCCGGTATCCTTGAATTTCATAACCAGGTGGTGGATTCCATTGCACGTCACGGCCGTACCCATAAGCTGGAAATCATGATGCGGTACAAGCTGGCTGAAAGAGACCTGTTCTCCGATATCGACCTGGGACTGAGAATGCTGTCCAAACGAAAACTGGATCTTTTACCGTCAAAGGTCAGCGATAAAAAAACAGTACAGGCGCTGTTCCGGCTTGGGGAGGAATTGTCATGAAATCTGCGCGTTACTCGTATTTCCCCGGCTGCTCCCTTGCCACCACGGCAAAGGAGAACAATGCGTCCCTGACATCGTTTCTCGGGCATTTTGACATCGGTCTGGATGAGGTGAGGGATTGGAATTGTTGCGGCTCATCTTCCACCCACAGTGTGAACTCCGGCCTGGCCCTTGCCCTGGCCTCCCGCAACCTTTTCATTGCCCCGGAGGACCGCCCTCTGCTGGTGGCCTGTCCGGGCTGCCATCTGCGCCTGGGACAGGCAAAGATTGAACTGGAAGCCGATGAAACAAAACGGCACCGGGCTGAACGGCATTTCAACCAAGAATACAGGGCACCCCGTCTGCTCCATTTTTTCGAGCTGTTGTCTGATATGGGCGGTGAAGGGCTTTTCAAGGGGTTGAAGGGGAAGTTGAACGGTCTGAAAATCGCCCCGTACTACGGGTGCATGCTGGCACGGCCGCCAAAGATGAACCGTGAAAAAAATCACCACGGTCTGATAGAAAAGACGATGGCCTCACTGGGCGCTGATCCGCTCCAATGGGGGTACGCTTCACGTTGCTGCGGTACCTTTCTTTCTGTCAGCCGTCCCCGGATTGCTACTGCCCAGGTGAACCGGATTATGGCCGGTGCGGTACGTGCCGGTGCGGAATGCATTGTAACGGCATGTGCCATGTGTCACCTGAATCTTGAGATTCGCTGCGACAGTTCCCATCGGATACCCGTATTCCATTTTTCGGAGATTTTATCCCTGGCGCTGGAAGGAAACGCTTCCCCGGACTGGTTCCGCCGTCATCTCATTGATCCGGCCCCATTGTTGGCCAGACGAAATTTGTCACCCTGTAATCCATAAGATTTGAGGAAAAGGTATCCGTGAAAAAATTGGGGATCAGACCCCGGACAATTGTCCAGCATGTTTTTTTTGCCGTTGTGATGCTTATCGGCATCCGGTTTTATCAATTTGTCTCTCTTGTCGAAAGCGGTGTGCTGCCAGGCTTTAACAGGCCACCCGGTGTTGAGGCCTTTTTGCCCATCAGCGCCCTGGTCAGCCTGAAGCATCTTTGGGGCACCGGCACGATCAATCCCATCCATCCGTCCGGCCTGGTTTTGTTTCTGATTATCTGCGGTACGGCATTGGTTTTCCGGCGGGGATTCTGCAGCTGGATCTGCCCGGTGGGGTTGATCAGCGAGTATCTGGGACGGATACGCCTGTTCCGCCTGCGAAGCCCCTTTACCCTGCCCCGGTTTCTGGATATTCCCCTGCGGAGCCTCAAATACCTGGCGGCAGGCTTCTTTATCTATCAGATCTTTATCAAGATGCCGGCTCGGGCGGTGGAATCCTTTATTTACAGTACCTATAACCGGTTTGCAGACATTCAGATGCTCAAGTTTTTCACCGAGATGTCGTCGACGGCGTTTATGGTTTTGGTGATCTTGATTCTGCTTTCGATTTTGTTCAGGCATTTCTGGTGCAGATACCTTTGTCCTTACGGCGCACTGATCGGGGTGATCGGCTTGATCAGTCCCGGCAGAATCCGGCGGGATGAACTGAAGTGTTCGGGGTGCGGAAAATGTACCCGGAACTGCCCGGGGCAGATCACGGTGGCCTCAAAGACCCGGGTTGACTCTCCCGAATGTTCCGCCTGCCTGACCTGTGTGGAAAACTGCCCTGAGCAGGATGCGCTGAAATACGGATTTTCAGCATCAGGTAGAAATATCCACGGGGGGATAATGGCGGTATTGCTGATCCTGATGTTTGCCGGCGGCATTACCTGGGCCAGAATGTCGGGGAACTGGCAGAACGATATCTCTAACCGGGAGTATCTCGGGTTTGCAGGACCGGCGGTATCACCACAGGTTCCCGGTGGTATGGATTTGCGGCATATGGACCCCGAGAAGATGAAACGGATGATCCGGGCCATGGAAATGATGCAGCGGCAAAGGG
>JAKSBB010000612.1 GCA_022361315.1 Desulfobacterales bacterium | reverse complement strand
CTTGCGATGTCGATATCGTGTTGCTGGATAACATGGAGCCGGACGCGCTGCGGCGGGCGGTGGCGATGCGAGACGACGCGGCGGAGGGCGTGCAGCTGGAAGCCAGCGGGGGTGTGGACCTGGACAGCGTGTGCGCGATCGCGGAGGCGGGTGTTGACCGCATCGCCATCGGCGCACTGACGCACTCGGCGCCTGTGCTCGATCTGGGCCTGGACGTCACGGCGGAATACGAATGAACACGCCGACCTACAACGCGGCGCAGCGACGACGCATCCTCCGGATCGCGCGCGAGGGTATGGCGGAGGCATTGGCCGGCGGGCAACGCGAGGTCGATGCCGGAGAAGACGAGGGGTATCTGACCGAATCGCGCGGGTGTTTCGTGACGCTGCACACACGCGGCGGGGACCTGCGCGGATGCATCGGGACGTTCGCGGCGGACGGGCCTTTGGTCGAAACACTGGTGAAGATGGCCGGTGCGGTGACGCGCGACCCGCGGTTCGTGACCCAGCCGGTGACGCTGGCCGAACTCGACCGATTGGTGATCGAGGTGTCCGTGCTCACGCCGCTGCAGCCGATCGATGATCCGTTGGGGATGCGGGTCGGTGTTGATGGGATTTACATCACGGCCGATCGGATGGGGTCGCGTGTGAGCGGGTGTTTCCTGCCGCACGTGGCGACGGAGATGGGGTGGGACGCGGAGATGATGCTGTCGATGTGCTGCGCGCACAAGATGGGGCTGGATGCGGACGCGTGGCGTGAGCCAGGCGACATGACCTTCAGTGTCTTTCAGACCGAGATCATCGAGGAGGGTGTCGAATGAGTGTGTACGACCCGCCCCGGTCTTTCGATGACGCGTGCGGCAGGCTTGGCCTGGAGCTGGAGGCGGCCGAGCGCGATCGTCTGGCGGCGTATCTCGAGCTTCTGTTGGAGACGAACAAGCGGTTCAATCTCACCGCGATCAAGGATCCGGCCGAGGCGTGGCAGCGCCACATCCTCGACAGTCTTTCGCTGTTGCCGTTTGTCGCCGAGTCGCGGAGCGTGATCGATGTCGGTTCGGGCGGTGGGCTGCCGGGGATTCCGCTGGCGTGTGTGTTGCCGGAGCTGCCGATCACGCTGGTCGAGGCGACGGGCAAGAAGGCGCGGTTCCTGGCGACGTGTGCCAGTGAGCTGGGGCTGGGGCGCGTGGAGGTGGTGACGGATCGTGCGGAGACGGCGGGGCAGGGGATCAAGTGGCGGGGGCGGTACGACGTGGCGGTGGCGCGGGCGGTGGGGCCGCTGAATGTGTTGCTGGAACTGACGATGCCTTTCGTGCGCGTGGGCGGTCGGGTGCTGGCGATGAAGGGGCGGCGGCTGGACGAGGAGCTGCGCGATGCGGGCGATGCGCTAATGGTGCTGGGGCAGGGCGAGATCGAGGTGTACGAGGCGTTGCCGGGACTGGAGCGGGACGCGGTGATCGTGGAGGTGGCCAAGCGGGCGGCGACGCCGAAGCAGTACCCGCGCCGGCCCGGTGAGCTGAAGACGAATCCGCTGTAAAAACACCTAACATAACCCAATGCCCTGTTGACTTCTTTTGTTGTATGGATACAATAAAAGGTGATGGCCGATTGATAAGGAGATCAGCATGGCATTGACTATCAAGTGCAAAAACGTGATAGAATGTGTTTAATGTAACAGGCAATGGCAGTATCTGTGGTTTATACCCAAAAGTAAATGTCAGTACAAAACAATAGTGTCACAAATACTATAATTAAAATGCCT
>JAKSBB010000727.1 GCA_022361315.1 Desulfobacterales bacterium | reverse complement strand
GATATCTGAATGCATCTCCCGGGTCAACCGCCCTGGAGTCCTCACCGGATCCCTCTCCGCCTGAAGCAATAAACGGGGTGATTGACCTGCGCCGGTGGAATTTTGAAGAAGACGGGCCCGTTACGCTAAACGGCCAGTGGCACTTTTACTGGCAACGGTTTTATGGGGACCAGGGGGGCCAAACACCCGAAGCCCCCGGTTTAATTGAACCCGGGAAATGGGATGATTACCGGATGAACGGTTCACCCGTCGGTGAGCTGGGATATGGGATGTACGAACTCAAGATTCTGCTGCCCCGGCAACCCGGGCCCCTTGCCATGGTGACCGGATATTACCATACGTCGGCCCGTATTCGGGTCCAGGAACGAATCCACAGGATCGGGCAGCCCGGGAAGACCCGGGAGCAAACCCGGCCGGTGACCCGGCGGGACATCATCGGGCTGGAGGCCACTGGCGATGAAATCCTGCTCGTGGTGGAAGTGGCCAATTTCCACCATCAGAGCGGCGGCATGCTGACGCCCCCAACCCTCGGTCCTGCAGAAACCATCTATGCTGAAAAGTCCTCACAGCGGCTTTGGTATGCAATGGCAACGGCCACCTTCTTCATGTTCGGGTTCTACCATATCGTCCTGCATATCATTCGCAGAAGTGCTGCCGCCCTGTGGTTCGGGATTTTTTGTATACTGCTCTCATACCGGACTTTCATCACAGGGGAGGAGATCATTCATATCCTTTGGCCCGGCATGGATTTCCATTTGGACCTGTTTTTGGAGTATCTGACCCTGTATGCGTCGGTTCCCTGTATTTCTTTTTTCACCCGGGAATTATTTCCCGGGGAGTTGTCTGCCCGGGCCCGAAATTATTTAAGTATCGCAGGCCTGGTGTTTATCGCCACCCTGGTACTGCCCCCGGAAATCTACTCAAAACTCATACGCGGCTTCCAGGTCATCCTGGTGCTGGCCGTGTTTGTCACCATTGCCATCACTGCCAGAGCCCTGGCCAATAAACGGCCGGGCAGCATTCCTTTTATGGCCTCCTTCTTTTTCCTGGGAACCGCTATCCTGGTGGATGTGGGCCTGAATATATATACGGCCATTGCTTACTCATTTACTTCCCTGGGCATGGTGGCATTTGTTTTTGCCCAGGCTGTGGTGATTTCGCAGCGGTTTTCCTCCGCCTTTGACATGGTGGCATCCATGTCCAGGGAACTGGAAACAAAAAACAGGGAAATCCGGGCCATGAACCAAAACCTGGAAGCCCTTGTGGAGGAACGGACAAGGGAACTCCACCTGGCAAAGGAAGAGGCGGAAGCCGCCAACGTTGAAAAATCGAGGTTTCTGGCCAATATGAGCCACGAGATCCGCACCCCGCTGAACCCCATCATCGGACTTACTCACCTGGCCCTTCGCAGGGACCCCGATGCACCCATCCAGACCATCCGGGAAAAACTGGTGCAAATCCGTCAGGCCTCAAAGTCCCTGCTCAGCATCATTAACGATATCCTGGATTTTTCCAAGATCGAAGCCGGAAAAATGGCTTTGGAGCATGCGCCTTTCTCCCTGAACCGGCTTATGGATGCCGTCACCGGCCTGCATACCCTCCAGGCCCGTGAAAAGAATATCGGGCTGAACCTTATCATTCCGCCGGCCACGCCCCGGCATCTGAAAGGGGATGCCTTCCATCTCACCCAGGTGCTCAGCAACCTGGTGGGGAACGCGGTGAAATTCACGGATACAGGCTGGGTGGAAATCCGGCTGGAACCGGCCGTTATTCAGGACACCTTTTGTCTGATCCGTTTTGAGATCAGGGATTCCGGCATCGGAATGACGGAGACGGAAATCAATGGGCTTTTCAAGGCGTTTTCCCAGGCAGACACCTCCACCACCCGCCGGTATGGGGGGACCGGCCTGGGTCTTGCCATCAGCCGGCAGCTGGTGAGGCTCATGGGTTCAGATATTTCGGTGACCAGCCACCCCGGCCGGGGCAGCAAATTTTCCTTTGCCCTGGAATTTCCCCTGGCCCGGCCCGAAGAGGTGGCGCTTCCTCCAGAGGTACCGGATTCTCTGGATGCGAATCCGTACACGGGGTGCCGGGTCCTGGTGGCCGAAGACAATCGTACCAACCAGCAGGTGGCCAGAGAACTGCTGGAAACCCGGGGCATTAAAGTGGATATCGCCGGAGACGGTCGAGAAGCAGTTGAAAAAGTGATGCAAATCACCTATGACCTGGTCTTCATGGATATACAGATGCCGGAAATGGACGGCTACCAGGCTACGCTGGAAATACGAAGTCATACGAAATTAACGGCACTTCCCGTCATCGCCATGACCGCCCATGCCATGACGGAAGACCGGGAAAAGTGCCTGAAGGCCGGCATGAATGACCATGTGTCCAAACCCATTGACCCGGACAGGCTCTACGAGGTTCTGGATCGCTGGCTGAGTTGGCAGAAGAATATGTCTGAAGGCGGTTTCAACGATACCGGTTCAACACAGATGGAGACGGAATAGGGTGGTGCTGCAATTTGTCATCAAGGTCTGTTTGACATGGATTGCAATCCTCTGGATGGGCAATCCTCCCGTTGCTGCTGCGACTCCGGAAAAGCCGGTGGTGCTGAACAGGGGATGGGAGAACACCGCCATCAGTCTGGGACGTCATCTGGCAGTGTTGGAAGACCCCGGCAGACAACTTACCATAGAGACCATTTTATCCCCCAAAGCGGGCGCCCGGTTTTTCTCCAGTACCTCCGACTTCCCCCAGTTCGGTTTCACTGACTCCGCCTATTGGGCCAGGTTCAAGATCACCAATCCCGGGACAGTGAGTCAGGATTGGATTCTGGAATTCTGGAAACAGGAAGTGCTGGACCTGGAACTCTACGTGGTGGCGGAAGGCACCCTAATCGAAAGGAAAACATCCGGGCGAAGCGTTGTTTTTTCCCGGCGGGACATCCCCTACCATACGGTGGCCTTCCATCAGACCATCGGCCCGGGGCAAACCCTGACGGTTTACCTGCGCAACCGCACCCGGAATATTATTTTCCCGTTGCGGTTGTGGGCACCGGAAGCTTTTTTTGCCCATAGTCACTACGTCTACCTGGAATACGGACTTGCCTTCGGTATCATGGTGATCATGGCCCTGTACAACCTGTTTGTCTATTTCGTGGTTCGGGATAAGAGTTATCTCCTCTATGTATTATTTATCTCATGCTCTTTAATGACCTATATTTCGGGAACAGGGGTGGGATTCAGATTCCTCTGGCCCGGGTCCACATGGGTGGAATTGTATGCCAGGGTGTTTTTCATGGGGCTTCAGGTGCTGCCAAGTATCCTGTTCACCCAGAATTTCCTGATTACCAGGACATTCACCCCGGGGCTGCACCGTCTTTCAAACTTTCTCATGGCCGGTTTTCTCATCCAGATGGGCCTTGTTTTTTACAATATCACCCTGGGATATAAACTCTATTTTGTTCTGGGCCTTATATGGGTATTCACTCTGCTCAGTGCGGGCATTCTCCGGTTAAGACAAGGATTCAGGCCGGCACGGTACTATGTATCCGGTTTCCTGGTGGTTTCTATTTTCTTTGCCGAACGTATCATGGAACCCATATTCGGATTCACCATTCCCGTGTTCAATATTCACGGATATGCCGTTAGCAATGTTTTCCTCATTGTTATGCTGTCCCTGGCCCTGGCAGACCGCATCCGTTTACTGAAACAGGAAAAAGAGGCCGCATCCAAGGCCCAGGTCGCGGCCCTGGAAAAGAACCGGAGACTGGAGACGTCCAAAAAACAGGCGGAGGAGGCCAACCAGGCAAAAAGTGAATTTCTGGCCAATATGAGTCATGAAATCCGCACCCCCCTGAACCCGATCATCGGTTTGACCCATCTGGCACTCAGGGCCGCCCCCAACCAACAGGTCCGGGATTATCTTGAAAAAATCCAGGCCTCGTCAAAGTCCCTGCTTCTCCTGATCAACGATATTCTGGATTTTTCAAAAATCGAGGCAGGGAAACTCGATTTGGAAAACATCCCCTTCAACCTGAACGAGGTGCTGGAAAACCTGGCTTCACTCATCACCCTGAAAACCGAAGAAAAGGGTCTGGAGCTGATTTTT
>JAKSBB010000600.1 GCA_022361315.1 Desulfobacterales bacterium | reverse complement strand
ATGGAAAGACATGGTGCGCCAATCCCCCGGGGCAAAGCAAGACATTCCGGTTCGATATATGGATCGAAAACAACATGATCCGGTGCAACGATTTTTCATCGAAAAATCAATTCAGGCCGGGGGTAATCACCCCGGATGGAAAACTCCATTGCTCCTGGTATCGTAACAACTCAGATGCCCATGGGACATATGTATTTTATATTGATTCAAGGGATATGAATCTGATGCACGGCTATGAAAACACACAACATATATCGTGCAAGCAATATGGGTATGAACTCCGGCGCTGAACGTATTGCCTGCTGCCATCCTCATTGATAAATTAAAATTATACAGCCGCTGCCTGAACCGGATTCGAATTCCCTTGCCTTCGATACGGGCCCCGGGTAAACTGGGCAACCCCTGGTGAATCCTAGCGAATCTTGGTGAAAGCCGGGGGGAATTTGGCATGGTTAACGCGTCACGTAAACGGAAGATGAAATAAGATGAGCGCAGTTCAGGAAGCGGCACCAGGTATCTATAAAATCGTTCAATCCGTCAGCCGGTTTAAGTTTTCCCTGAATATCTATGTGATCGCCGGTGAGAACGGCCTTGTGTTTGACTCGGGTTTTGGTCTTCGTAAGATGGGACGTGCCCTGGTGGAGCAGATCCGTGAAATTGAAGCCCTGGAAAGGGCAAAAGGCCTGCCCTGCCGGATCACCCGGGTGATGGCCAGCCATGGGCACTGGGATCATTTTTCCGGTCTTGCCTTTCTTCAGGAGGCATTGGGCCTGGATGTGCTGGCCACGGACAAACAGGCCGGGCGGTTTACCTCGAAGTCGGATTACAAACACTTTTTCTGGGAAGAGCAGGCCTTGTTTGATGCGGATCTTGATCCGGGTCACCACAGCCGGAAGAACCCCTGGCGCAGGATGCGGAACGCTGCTGTCAATGAGCTGTTGATCCGTCTATGCCGGATTCGGTTTGTTTCGGGTGACGTTGTGCCCGTGCGGGAGGGGCAGGTGCTTTCCGTGGGGCCGGCATCCTGGGAAATCATCCCCGTTCCCGGGCATTGCGATGACGATATCGCGCTGTTCAACAGGAGAACAGGGGTGCTGCTGGGCGGGGATCTGGTGCTCCGGAAAATTACCACCTGGCTGGGACCCACAAAATCTGATCTGGATTTATATCTCAATAGCCTTGAACGGGTGGGACAATTGCCCGGTTTAAAGCTTATTTTGCCGGCCCACGGCAGCCCCATCACCGATCCAAAGGGCAGAATACGTAAAGCCATCGCCCACCGTCACCACAGAATCGATCAGATCCGAAACAGTATTGAGGAGGCGGGTAACCTCAGCTTTGACGAAATTTACAGGCGCTTTTATCCGAAAAATGCCTTACAGCGATCCCTGCTCGGGGGCTGGATCGTCATCACCTTAAGGTATCTGTTGGACCGGGGGGAGATCCGGGTTGAACAGAAAGGCGGAAAACCGCACTTCAGGGCAGCATCATAGTTCCATGATCCGGGCCACGGCATCCACCAGCTGATCCATCTTGTAGGGCTTCTGGAGGAATACGTCCGGTCTGGCAGCGGACAGGTCCGGTTCGATCTGATCCTTGCTGTATCCGCTGACCAGAATGATCCGGGCCGCAGGATCTATCTTGCGAATCCGTTCAAGTGCTTCCGTCCCGCTGACCGTGGGCATCACCGCATCCAAAAACACCAGGGAGACCTGACGCCCGTGATGGCGGTAAAGATCAATGGCCTCCTGGCCGTTGGAGGCCAGCAATACCTCGAATCCCATCCGGTGTAACTGGCTTTCTCCGATGCGGGATGCTTCCAGATGATCATCTGCAAAGATCACCATACCCGAATACTGGGGCAGGTGTTTCCCCGGGCCGGTGGTGCCGGCAACGGCAGAAGGTTTTTCATTAATCAGAGGTGCCGCCGGCAGGTAGAAGCGGATAACGGTCCCCTCATCCGGGGAGCTTTTTACCTCCATGGTACCGTGGTGGGCTTTTAGAATACCTGCCACAATGGAAAGCCCCAATCCCCGGCCGGTGAATTTGGTGGAGAAAAAGGGTTCGAACATATGGTCAAAGGTTTCCTTGTCCATACCGGTGCCGTTGTCCGTAATCTGGCAGCAGATATAGTTTTCTGCAGATAATTCCACATCCCTGAAAGGTGTGGGCTGATCAAGTCCCCGGACACATGCCGTACTGGTCCAGATGGTGATACGGCCGCCTTCCCCGGGGATGGATTCATCTGCATTTATCACGAGGTTCAGGATCAGTTCCCGGATCTGTGCCGGGTCCGCCTCACAAACCAGGGGAACCTTTTCCTGCTCCAGAATAATTTCGGTACCGGCGCGGACGTTGTTTTTCAAAAGTTCCCGGAGATCGTTGATGAGAATGCCCAGATCAAGGGCCATGGGATCCACCTTCTGCTGCCCCACATAAACCAGCATGGAGGTGGACATCCGGGACGCTTTCTGGGCAGAGTTCAAGGCGTTAATTGCCAGACGCCGGACCTGGGAGGATTCGGGCAGCCCCATGAGGAGCAGTTCAATGTTGCCCTGGACCGATGTCATAATATTGTTGTAATGGTGGGCAATGGCCCCGGCCATGACGTTCAGGCTTTTGTATCTCTGGGCCTGCTCCAGTTCCCTGGCAATGGTACGCCGTTCCTCCTCTGCCGCGATACGTTCCGATATATCGCTCAGGATCCAGATGATTCCCCGGGTATCGTCCCCCTGGGAAATCAGTCGGCCCCGGACATTACACCAGACCGGGGTGCCGTCCTTCTTCTTCAGCTGGATTCTGGACTCAACGGTTTGCTGCCTCATCAGGGCCGGGTAGGCCTTTTCTCCGAATTTTTTGAAGGCCTGCTCCGACATAAAAATATCCCGGGCGGTTTTGCCAAGGATTTCATCCAGGGTGTATCCGCTGATTTTGATGATTTCGGCATTGACCTGCCGGATGATACGATCGCTTGTGGTAAAGACGATACCAATGGGGGAGTTGTCCAAAATAGACTGCATTTCCGTACTGGTCACCTTGAGTTCCCGGCTGGTTTTTTCTGCCGTCTCCATGGCAGTATGGAGTTCCCGGGTCCGGTCCGCCACCTTTTCCTCAAGGGTTTTCTGAAGTTGCAGCAGCTTTTTTTCCGCCCGTTTCTGGCGGCGAACTGCCAGCGTAAGTACGAAGATAACCGAGGACAGCAATGCGAAAAAGCCAAGTGTGAGCCAGACGATATGTTTGTGGTCCCTGTAAAAAGAGTCGGGTTGATTGATAATAATGGCGCT
>JAKSBB010000987.1 GCA_022361315.1 Desulfobacterales bacterium | reverse complement strand
CGAGTTCACCAACAAGAGTGTACAATACGGCGCGTCTTCCAATGAAACCGCCACCATCAACATCTCATCCGCCTCATCCACCCAGACCGGCCATATTTCCACAGCCACCCTGGGACTGGACGATGAGGACGGGGGAGAAGTCCAGCTCACACTGACCTCTGCCATCACCGGTGAAGAGGTGGAACTGGAAACCATCGAGATCCTGATGAACAACGATGCGGAAAACGGCATGGGCGCCCTGGCGGACGAGATAAACTCCCAGACGTACCTCACCGGCATCAGTGCCAACGCCGTGGTGGAAAGTACCACGGAGGAGGCCATTCAGGAGGGTGCCACAGGATCGGATTTTTCCATCAACGGAGTGACCATCGGCGCCGTGTCTGTATCGGATAACGATTCAGATGCCGCACTGGTCACGGCCATCAACGACAAAAGCACGGAAACCGGTGTCTCCGCCGCCATCAATGCGGACGGCACCCTTACCCTGACCTCCGATGACGGCCGCGCCATTGAAGTTACCGGTGACACCGGAGATGTCTTCGGGGATCAGTCTGCGGAGGATATGTCCACCATCGGCTATATCACCCTGACCCAGTCCGGTTCCAGCCAATTCAACATTGAAGGGTCCGTCAGCGGGGGTATCGAGGACGACCTCACCCTGAATGATGACCTGACCACCACCGAAGACAGTGTGATCTCCGCCGGCTCCACCGTTGCATCGGGATCCACACTGGCACAGGGTTCGGTGCTGGGCGGATCAGCCACGGTGGCCCTGGCATCAGACACCCTGTCCGAATACGAGCTTGCGGAAGGGTCCACCCTGGAGGCCGGCTCGGTTCTGGCCGAGGGTACGGTCATCGGCGGCACGGTCACGGTTGATGGCAGCGGCGCCAATGTTACCGTAGACCAGGAGATGGTGGCGGCAGAAGATTCAACCCTGTTAACCGGAACAGTCCTTGCGGCGGGAACAATACTCTCCCAGGACATTACGGTGGGCGGCACCACCTATTCTTCGGGAACGGAACTGAATTCAGACCTCACCCTTGACGCCGATGTGACCCTGGTTTCAGATATGACGCTGGGGGCCGGATCTGAGATTGCCGACGACTCGACCCTGGCTTCGGGCAGCTCACTGGGCTCAGACATCACCACTGCTGCGGCAACCACCATTACCGATGCCATGACCCTTGAAGCCGGCTCCACCATTGCCGCGGGTTCGGAACTTGCGGCCGGCTCCGTGTTGGGGGATGACACCACCCTGAGCGCCACCATGACCAGCGATGAGGAAACCGAACTGGCCGCCGGTTCCACCCTTCTGACCGGGTCGGTACTGGCTGAGGATTCGGAAATTGAAGAGACTCTGACTGTGGCATCCGTCACCCTGGATGAATCCATGACCCTTGAGGCAGGCAGTACGCTGGCAGCGAACTCCGTTCTCATCGCCGGCACGACCATTGAGCAGGACATGGAACTGGACATCGGTGGTACCACCTCGATCATTGAGGCCGGTACAACATTGTCGGATGACGCCACCGTCGTAAACGACACCACCCTCACCGAAGAAATGACCGTTGAAGCCGGGTCCACCCTTGCAGATGACTCGGAACTCAGCATAAACACCGAAAACACCGGTGAAGTGGAGCTGAGTGACCAAGAAAGCCTGACCCTGTCCGACCTGAGCGTCATGACCCAGGAAGATGCCCAGATCGCCATCGACATTGCCGATGCGGCCCTGGCAGACCTGGATGCCACCCGGAGCAGCCTGGGGTCGGTGCAGAACCAGCTTGATTCCACCATCGCCAACCTCACCGTGACCGAGATCAATCTCCAGTCCGCGGAGTCCACCATCAGGGACGTTGACTTTGCCGAAGAAACCTCCAACTACGCCACCCTTCAGCTCCTGTCCCAGACCAGCTCCTACGCCCTGGCGCAGGCCAACTCTTCCACTGAAAACCTCCTGAGCCTGATGCAGTAAACGGATACCGCCAGGCAACCATCCCCCCGGCAGGCATTGCCGGGGGGATTACCCTTTCTCCTGTCCCGGCGGGGTTGCTTCAGGTCACTTTTGCCTGCGTAACCCAACAGACCATTTGATTTGTGCCATACTATCTTGTATTCTTAAACATTACCTTATTTTCCACCTGCGCCATCCATTAACCATTTGGAGGCATACTTCTGCTCGACAAAAAGCATCGCCGGCAGTCATACGCTATATGGGAAGGCAGCCTTGTGCTCATCTTCCTTTTGATATTGGTTTGTCCGGCGGAAGCAGGACAACCGGTGAAATTCCGGCGGTCAGGCCTGGAATTGGGCACATCCACCTATGGCGCCGCACTTCAGGACCGGGAAGGCTTCATATGGTTTGCCACCATGGGAAACGGACTCATTCGTTACGACGGATATGAGCTGAAACCCTTCGGCCAGGCGCCGGATATGCTTTCGGGATCCATGGTCAGCTCCCTGGCCATGGATAAAAGCGGTACTCTCTGGATTGCC
Organism: Desulfobacterales bacterium; assembly: GCA_022361315.1. The sequence goes on along the minus strand of JAKSBB010000987.1, from coordinate 4,002 downwards.
ACCTTTACCAACGGCATCACCCAGTATGACAAACAGACCAACCGTTTCGTCCACCACCGGCACGATCCGGACAACGAAAACAGCATCAGTACAGACAATATCCCGTTCTCTCCCCAGGCACTCTTTGTGGACTCAACCGACACACTTTGGGCAGGCTCTGACAACGGCGGCCTCAACCGTTTGGACCCGGACCGGAAAAAATGGACACGGTTCATACATACCCCCGGACAGCCCAACAGCATCACCGGAAACACCGTCAATGCCGTTATAGAAGATGACGACGGTATGATATGGGTGGGAACGAGTACCGGTTTGAACAGGTTCGATCCGGGCAGGAACATCTGGGTCCGCTATACACACGACCCGTCTGTCCCCGGCAGCATCAGCGACAACTGGATCAATTGCCTGTTGAAGGACCGGGACGGAAATATCTGGGCCGGTACGAATTCCGGCGGACTGAACCGGTTTGTCCGGGGAACGAATTCCTTTGAAAAATTTGAACAGGTCCCGGGCTGCGGGAACTGCCTTTCCTCGAACAATATATGGAACCTGTTTGAGGACCTGGAGGGGAATATCTGGATCAATCATTACGGGGCCACCGAAACCGGTCTTGAAATGTTTGATCCCAAGACAAAAACATTTACCCGGTACTCGGACCTGGCCCGGGGGACGTATTCGGTGAGCAGCAGATCTGTTCCCGGTATGATTCAGGACAGATATTCAGGCATCCTGTTTGCCATAAACGGCGGTGGAGACATAGACATCTTCGACCCTAACGCGCCGGATATTTTAAGTATTCAGCACCAGCCGGACAATCCCGACAGCCTGTCCAATAATATTGTCATCCCCGTCCTGGAAGACCGCCGCGGCATTATCTGGATGGGAACGGGGGGCGGCGGGCTGAACAGCTACGATCCTGCCACAAAAACAATCTCCCGATTCATGCCCGGCACCCAAAGCCCGCCCCATTTACCCAATGCATATATCACGGCCCTGAGGGAAGACCGGCGTGGCCGTATCTGGGTGGGAAGTGCAGACGGGAATTTAAGCCTCTTTGATCCAGGCTCCGGCAAGGTACTTAACAATTACCGGAATGTTCCCGGCGATCCACACGCCATCACAGCCGCCGCCCAGGTCAAGTACATCATCGAAGATAAAGACCGTCCTGAGGTTTTATGGGTGGCCACCATCAAAGGCGGCCTGGACCGATTTAACCTGGAGACGGAAACATTCAGCCATTATAAACACGAGCCGGACAATCCAAACAGCCTGTCGGCAAACAGCATCGTCAGCCTTTACGATGACGGCCGGGGAAAGCTTTGGATAGCCACCTACGGCGGCGGACTGGATATCCTGGATAAAGAAACCGGCCGTTTTTCGCACTTTACCCACGATCCTGATCTCCCGGACAGCATCAGCTCTAACACCATTTATGAAGTGTTGGAAGATTCAAAATCCCGCATCTGGATTTCCGGGAAAAAAGGCATCAGCCGCTTTAACCCGGCCACGGAAACATTTACAAACTATTCTCGTTTTTCCGGTATCACAAACCCCTTAGTCGGCTCTCTGATTGAAGACAACCGGAACTATCTCTGGCTGGGAACGGTGAACAAAGGCCTGATCCGGTTTGATCCCGAAACAGGCGAATCCCTGACCCTGTCCCGGGCCAACGGACTGCCCACAAATGCCATTTTCTGGACCTCCCGCGCAAAAACAACTTCCGGACAGCTATGGTTCGGGGGAAAAAACGGGGCCTTTCGTCTGAATCCGGAAAAAATATCATCCAACCCGTTCATTCCCCCCGTCCGGTTGACCGCCTTAAAACAGGGGGGCAAAGATATAAAGCTGTCCCATGCCCCGGAACGCGTTGACCAGATCACCCTGGACTGGAATATGAACTATTTTGAATTTCAGTTTACGGCACTCAATTTTTCCGATGCCCACAACAATCGCTATGCCTATATGCTGGAAGGCAGAGATACGGAGTGGTACTATTCCGGCTCCCAGCCTTTTGGACGGTATACGGGTCTGGAAGGGGGCACCTATACCCTGAAATTCAAAGGGTCAAATAATGACGGACTCTGGAATGAAGATGGGGGATCCGTTACAATCATCGTCAAATCGCCGTTCTGGAAAACCCGATCCTTCTCTTTCATTATTTTGGTCTCCTGTCTGATGGCGGGCGGTTTCATTTTTTTCTACCTCCATCGCCTCAGAAATGAGGTAAAAGACCGCAAACATGCTCAGAAAGCTCTGCAGGAGAACGAGGCATTGCTGAGAAAAATCGCCGAGAATTACCCGCATTCTTATATTTCATTGATCAACAGGGAATTCAGGATCGAATTCACCTCCGGCCGTGAATTTAAAAACAGCCACCGGGATCCCGAACAAATCGTCGGCCGGACACTGGATCAGATCTTTGGAGAAAAGGCAAAAAAGATCAAAGCGCAATGTGAACTCACTTTTAACGGCGAGGAAACCGCCTTCGAATTTTCCATAGATAATGCTCACCATTACTGCCAGTCTGTGCCCCTCTATTCAGAGGACGGTGCCATAGATCGAATTCTCATGGTGATCGAGAATATCACCGAAAAGAAAACCCTTGAAGAACGCCTCCGCCAGTCTGAAAAAATGGAGGCCATCGGCACTCTGGCCGGCGGCATCGCCCATGATTTCAACAATATTCTTTCCCCCATCCTCGGTTATACGGAATTGATTCAGGAGGATCTTGAACCTGACAGCCCCCTGCAGAGAAAAGCCGCTGAAATTTTTAAGGCCGCCCTGCGGGCCAAGGAACTGGTGCACCAGATCCTGACATTCAGCCGGCAGACCGAACATGAAATCAAACCGCTGGAAGTCCAGCTGATTCTCAAAGAGGCGGTTAAACTGCTACGGGCCTCCCTGCCAAAGACCATTGATATCCAGCTCCGGGTTGATCACGGTTGTGGCCGGGTGCTTGCCGACCCCACGCAAATCCACCGAATCATCATGAATCTGGGGACAAACGCCTACCATGCCATGCAGGCATCCGGCGGCGTTCTGACCTTCGACCTCAGGCAGTCACAGGTGCCGCCGGAGGCTGCCGGGTCTCCCCCATTACCCAATGGAAAGTATGTGAGGATGGAGGTGTCAGATACGGGTATCGGTATTGAAGAAAAAGATCTGGAAAAGATTTTTGATCCTTACTTTACCACCAAGGGAAAGGATAAGGGAACCGGGCTCGGTCTTTCGGTGGTCCAGGGCATCGTCCAGAGTTTCAACGGCGGCATCCGGGTCCAGAGTGTGTCCGGTAAAGGAACACGAATTTTTATCTACCTGCCGGAACTTGAAACGGATTCCCCCAAAAAACAGACGGAAACGTTTGCGACCCGGATTCCCGGGGGCAATGAACGGATACTCCTGGTGGATGATGAACCCGCCATCATCCAGGTACAGAATGAAATACTCCGAAGGCTGGGATATGATGTCACTGCCATGACAGAGAGCCTTAAGGCGCTGCAACTGTTCAGAAGCACACCGGACAGGTTTGATCTCATTATCTCCGACATGACCATGCCCAGAATGACCGGGCTGCAGCTTGCCGGTGAAATCAAAAAAATCAATCCTGCGACTCCTTTCATACTCTGCAGCGGGTTCAGTGAGAATATCAACCGGGACAACCTGGAAAAGATGGGCGTAGACGGTTACATTGCCAAACCCATTGAAAAAAGGCAGATCGCCCTGGGTATCAGAAAACTGCTGGACGGATAACGCCAGGCCGGATTACCATTTCCCCCTTTCACTGCCTATAATTTTCTCCAAAGAGATATGCCCTTCTGCTCAAAACTATTGTACCAGCGGGTCAAATATGTCATGAAGAAGTTTTTCAACCCTTTTTCCTGTGGAGACCGAAATGACAGCACACTGGCAGCAGGCGGTTCAACGCCTCTGGGGCATCGAAGGAGAGTTTAAACGACTTGACGGTGAGTACGACCTGAATTTCAAAATCGGTTCAACCCATAT
>JAKSBB010001267.1 GCA_022361315.1 Desulfobacterales bacterium | reverse complement strand
CTCGTACATAAGAGGTAAGCACACCACCGCTGCTCGCTTGAAGAGTTTTGGGAACGAAAATATTGTAGTCATCTTGTACACCGATGAAACGTGTACTTTCCTGCACATAGCTTGCTCCGATACGTGTCCTCACAATCTGGTGTGTGAAGGAGCGTGGCACATCCCTAACTAAGAAAACGAAATTGAGCATCTCTATAGGTGTTCCCAGTTTAGTATTCTTTATGTCGTCGAGAAATTGAACACGCTCGGAGTCTGTTGGTCGTGTTGAGTCATATCTGCCGGAATAACCTCGAGTTGCCATGATGAGTGTGTCTTCGGCCCATTTCGGGTAATCTATGAGTTCAATTTCGGCGACCTCTCCAGCCCAGAAATTGACTCTGAAATCGTGATCTCCGACTCTATGTTCTTCATGGAAAATCAATTTTTTCTGCATCAGATGCCTTCCCAATTGTCGTCCTCCACCATCATGGCGAGGATGTTAGCGAAATTATGCAAATCATTGGCAACGTTCAGTATGGCCGCTTTCTCATTGCGACCGTGTGAAGGGCTGTGGAGTACCAGAGGTTTGAGTCTAGAAGCAACACCAAGTATCTCTACAGATGCTCCTAAGACTCCTGTGGTAGCTATTGCATCAGCATACTGTCTGTTCTTACGTCTGAATATTTTAGTTCCCTCCTCACACATGCGAGAGAACTGTTCATCGCGCTTCTCAAATTTCTTGCCGTTAGTCATCGATCTGTCCTCGCAACGTTCGATTGATCTCCTCGTGAGAGAAACTTTCCACAACACGTGTGATATTTCTATGTTCTGTTGAGAGATTATAATTATGGGAGCGCATGAAAACCGGAATACCGGAACTCGCTGCTCTCAGACAAGTTGTCGGATCATCATCTAGGAGAACCACCGGATGACCTCTGTCTTGAAGCTCCCTAGCCTTTACAATACGCGCTTCCGAAGGAACAACGTGTAATTCTGAAATATATCCTGCAAGATTGTGAGAGCGTAACCACGACCAAGTATCCTGTCTGATGTGACTTAAAATTTGCTGCGGCCTAGCGGTGAAGACAACAATAGAAACTTTGTCGAGTGTAGACAGGTGGTATAGCAGAGAGGGAACTTCTTCATACATCGGAAGAGTTCTGTAGCCTCCACTTGCTTCAAATTCCTCTTTCAGCTTCACATATCCTAGATAATCTATCCCCAGATCTACTTCCATAGAAAGTGTTGCAGAGGGATCATAAGGTACGCGAAGACCTTTCTCTTCCTTTAGCCAGCTAACAAATCCTGCACGATAGTCGGCCAGAGTTCCATCCAGATCTACTATAGCAACCTTGCTGCCTGAAGGGATAGGTGTAAATTCTTGACGCCACAACCTCTCTAACTCTTCGGTTTTGTCGTCAACGAAAGACAGCATCTCAGTCGGACTAAACCCGAAAAGCTCCCATAAGGATATAACATATTTGGTTACATCTGCCAATTCCCGACCGATATTGACAGG
>JAKSBB010001138.1 GCA_022361315.1 Desulfobacterales bacterium | reverse complement strand
TTTACCACTTCCACGGTGGGGCAGATCTGGGGCGGATTAAAATAGTGGGCACCCACCGATCGGGAGGAATCGTTCAGGGTGGCAAATACCTCACTGACTCTGAGATGGGAGGTGTTGGAGGCAATCACCGCATCTTTGGGGCAGGCTGCTTCCACCTGGCTCAGGACTTTCTGCTTGAGATCCATTATTTCGGGGATGACTTCGATGATAAACTGGCTGTCTTTAACGGCGTCTTCCAGGTCGGTGGAAACGGTGAACCGTTCCATCACCGCCGGAATCTCATCTTCGGTGATCAAGCCGGACTCGCTGAACAATACCAGGCTCTCTTTAATGTGGGACAGCGCCACATCAAGTACCTTGGTGTCAATGTCGTAAATGGTAACGGGATATCCGCCCATGGCAAACCCCTGGGCGATGCCGTGTCCCATGACGCCGGAGCCCAGGACCGTGATTTGTTTTATATCTTCAAGTTTCATTGCTTCTCCTCTTTAATTGTCTGAATCGGTTTTGGGGCTTTAGTAAGAGCAAAGGCTGTACCATTGTGATTGTAAATTGGAGAAATGAGGTGAATATTCAATAAATACAATGTGTTTTTTTGTTGTGATGAAAATGACTGTGATTGGTGAGACGCGCAAAGTGAGTTGTTTTTGAACGGGTTGAGTTAAAACCAACTCGTCTTACCGGGACTTAAACCCAGTTGAAATTAAAAGGGCCGGGTCCCACCCCTGGGGCAGTACCCGGCCGAAATGAAACCGGAATTTTCTGGGGTGGGATCAGGATTTAGTTTTCATATTTCCCGTCCAGAAGGTCCTGGAACATCTGATCATAGGTGCCCTTACTTTTCAGTTTATTTAGTCCTGTGTTGAATGTATTAAGCAGGGTTTCGGATGCCTGGCGGCTTTTGGGGAACATCAAGGTGGCGGCACTGCTGGCAAGGGGTCTGGGCAATACCTTGATTTTATCTATGGTGCCTGCAGGGAATTCATTTCTTAGCAGGGAGTTACCCACGACCACGTTAATCGGAAAATAATCGATACGGCCTGAGAGTAATTTCTTGAGGTTGGTGAGATCATCCTTTACAACATCAAGTCTGTAGGTGCCGTTTTTTCCTTCGGTGTAGAAGGCTTCCACGTAGCCGTAGGAGAGGGTGGCACCGATTTTCTTCCCTTTGAAATCCGAAAGTGTTTGCCAGTCGTCCATGGGGCTCTCCTTGAGGGCGATGAACTGATAACTGTCCTCATACAGAGAATCACTGCAGAGAAAATCCCGGGCCCGTTCAGGGGTGCAGAAATAATAAGAGACCGCCGCAAATTCACCTTTTCGTGTCAGCTCAAGGGTTCGCTTCCAAGGCATGTATTTAAAGGTGACCTGTACGCCTTCCTCGAGAAAGGCGGCCTTGATCAGGTGATTGACGAATCCGCCACCGTGTCCTTTTTCAGAGGCATAGGGGGCGTATTCCCCCGTGGCAATTTTGATAGGTTCCGCGGTAAAGCCCGGTGAACAGGTGAAAAGAACCATAAGTAATGCTGCAATAAGACTGTTTTTCTGCATCTTGCTCTCCTTTTTTTGTTGGGGTGTAAGCTACGGCTTCGGGATTAACGGTTTCGGGATTAAATGAGAGCAAAGGATGTACCAGGGAAAAGACAGGGTTGGTAAATATTGGGAAGATGCTTGCTTAAATGGGGATTGGACGTTTTGGAACCCCTTGGCAAAACCGCTGTTGTTGAGTTGATCTTGAACCGGGTGAGTTAAAACCAACTCACCGGGTCACATGCTTTCTGATGAGACGTGACGCCTTGGTCTGGCTGATTTTCAGGGAGGCTGCCACTTTTCTTGAGCTGCCGAAGCGCTTGTAGGCCCGGCGGATCAGATCCTTTTCAATCTCGTTTTTAAGATCATCCAGAGAGGTGTTGAGGGGATATTTTTCCCGGAAACTGACCCTTCCCGGGGCTGAAATCCGTTCGGGCAGATGGGGAGTGTCGATCACCGCATCCCGGACCGTGACGGTCAGCCGTTCCATGAGGTTTTCAAGTTCCCGGATATTCCCGGGCCAGCCGTGGTCCAGCAGGGTGTCCAGAAAGGCGGTGGAGAGTTCATGGCTGGTATTGTACTTCTGATCGAATTTTCTCAGGAAGGTATAGGCCAGGCTGGGGATATCCTCGGGCCGGTCCCTGAGCGCGGGAATCTTCAGGCTGATGACGTTGAGGCGGTAATAGAGATCTTCCCGGAATGCGCCGGTGCGGATCATCTCCTCAAGGCGACGGTTGGTGGCGGCAATAATCCGGACATCGGCTGTTTTTACCTCACGGCCGCCGATGGGCATAAATTCCTTTTCCTGGATAACGTGGAGGAACTTTACCTGGAGGTTTGGGGAGAGTTCACCGATTTCATCCAGGAATAGGGTGCCGCCCTGGGCCAGTTCGATCAGCCCTTTCTCCCCCTCTTTGTGGCCGCCGGTGAAGGTGCCGGGGGCATAGCCGAACAATTCCGATTCCAGCAGGTTCTCCGGGATTGCGGCGCAGTTGATGGCCAGAAAAGGGGCTTCTTTCCTCAGGCTGTTGTTGTGGATAAATTTGGCCATCAGGCCTTTTCCTGTGCCGGATTCTCCCTGGATCAGCACGGTGGCGTCCACCACAGCCACGCTTTCCGCCAGTGCGATGATTTTCTGCATTTCCCGGTCCGTGGCCACAATATCGGTGTCCGGCAGGGAGAAGTGCTTTGGGCCCTCCTGGTGCTCAATCTCTTCCAGAAGCTCCCGGGTGAGGGCCAGATCCTGCTTTACGGACTCCAGTTGGGCCACATCCCTGACATTGTAAACAATCATATCAATGTCGTTGGCATCGTCCAGCACCGGTGTGGCCGTGGTGAGGATGTTTTCTCCGATGGGGGAGGTCTGTTCAATGGTGAGCCGTTTTTTGGTGCGTTTGACCATGGGCAGGGTGTTGGGTTCCCAGTTGAACCAGGCAGGGATCTCATAAACTTTTTTGCCCACAAGGCTTTTTTTCCGGACGCTGTAGTGGCGTTCCGATGCCTTGTTGGCATAGATGATTCTATCGGAGGCATCCACCACCACCACCTCATCATACAGGTTGTCAAGAATCGTTTTCAGTACATCGGCAGACAACTCGGTAATCCGTTTTCCCATTTTTTACCCCGCAGGTTTAATCTTACTTTTATTCTGGTTCAACCGGTTTTGTGGGTTGGCAATTATTATTCCAGATTCGGGGGATAGGCAAGTCTCTTTATAAATTAGCCGGTAAGATACCAGCCGGGGTGTTGGCAAGGACAGGCAGGTCGGGCCCAAAATGAGGTCAGGAGACTCCGGCTTGCACGATTCGGTTTCTGCCCTCGTTCTTTGCCCGGTACAATGCCTGGTCCGTATCAAAGATGAATGAATCCACCCGGGTGTGGCGGTCGGGGATCAGGCTGTGTATACCGATACTGACAGTGACCAGACGGCTGACCCGGGAGTTTGCATGGGCAATACCCAAGGCTCTGATCTCTTCCTGGATCATGGCGGCAATGTGGGAGGCACCCTCCAGGTCAGAGTTGGGGAGTACCAGGGCGAATTCCTCACCGCCATACCGGGCGACCAGGTCAGCCGGACGTTTTACGGCCCGGGTCATGGCGGATGCGACCTGTTTCAGGCAGTCGTCCCCCTCCTGGTGGCCGTAGGTGTCGTTGAAGGCTTTAAAGTCGTCGATATCGCAGAGCATGAGGGCGATGGGGAATTTTTCCCGCTGCATACGCTGCCATTCGGTGGCAAGGTAGGTGTCGAAGTAGCGGCGGTTGGCGATCTGGGTAAGGCCGTCAAGGGAAGCCAGATGCTGGAGTTCCCTGTTGGCTGCCTTCAATGCGGTTTCAGCCCTTTTCCTTTCTTGAATTTCCGCTTCAAGGGCCTGGTTGGCCCGGGAAAGGGATTGGGTCCGTTCCGCCACCCGTTCCTCCAGGTTGGTGTACAGGGCGGCATTTTCAATGGCTATGGCCGCATGGGTTGACAGCAGGGCCAGGGTTTCCAGCCGGTCCGGAGTGAACGCACCCGGAGTGAGGTTGTTTTCCAGGTAAAGCAGGCCGTCAAGTTTGCCCTGGTTCACCAGGGGCACGCAGAGGATGGATTCAGGAGCGTTGGCCAGCACATAGGGGTCTGACATGAATTCTCCCTGGTTGGCGGCATCTTCCAGCACCACACTCTTTCGGGTTCTGGATGCGTAATTGAGGATTCCCCGGGAGGGATACTGATCCGGGCTGAGACCATCCACAGGGGTGGCGTGGAGGGTCACCCGGGTTGTGTCTTTATCCGCTTTTCCCGACGCTTTGATCAGGAGCCGGTTGTCGGTGTCGATGATCAGCGACCCGCTTTGGGCGCCTGCATTTTCCATCAGTATGGACATGAGTTTAACCAATAGTTTTTCAAGGACAATTTCTCCGGATATGGCCTGGGAGGCTTTCATCACCGTGTCCAGGTCAAGGGCCTGGGAACGGCTGGTGGTGAGGATGGTTTGACGGGTTCCTGATGATTTGCTTGTCATTGAAATCCATGGAAATTCCATGTCAAACATGCGGACTTTCCGTTTGGCTCCCCATTGGAGATAGAGATAGCGGGCTTCCATGAGGTATCCCCGGGCGGCCTGTTCCCGTCCGTTTTCCAGATGGAACCGGGCGGCCAGTTCATTGGCCAGGGCTTCATGGTGGAGATAGCCATGTTTACGGGCAAGTGCAATGGACCGGTCATAGGCGTGCAGGGCATCCAGTTCGTTGCCGTCCACGGCTTCATATGCGGCCGTCATCAACTGGAACCGATGGCTGAAGTTTTCCGGACAATGGGATTGCCAGAGCGCCATCTGATCCAGGTACTCTTTCATGGTACCCCTGACACCCGGGCGGTCCGTTTCGGCCGTCTCTTCCCAGTTGGCAGCCAGAATAAGCACATGGAAAAAGAAATGGTCCGGGTACATCATCAATCCTGGAATGTGGATTTTGTTTTCCTCAGCCCGTAAACTTGCGGCCAATGCAGAGGTGTTATTGCCGTAAATCAGGTGGAGGAATGCCAGGTAAGTGTAATGCCAGAAAAGGCCAAGGCCGAAGGGCATATCCGCCATGGCAGCCACGGATTTTGCCTCGGAGAAGTTCCGGGTGTCCAGCATGTTTGCATTTTCACTGTCCGGGCCGGATTCATTCAGGGTACCGGTCTCATCCATAAGGTGGGTGATCTTGGCCATCTGCAGGTCCCGTACATGGATAAGGGGGGCAAATTCCGATTCCTGGATATAGGTGGCGTATTTTTCTCCCACACGCTTCACCTCCGGCAGAGGGTCTCCTTTGACCAGGCCTGCGGTGCGGATGAAAGACGCGGCCCAGGCACCCCACCAGATTTCCCCGCTCTGGATGCAATACCTCAATGACGCTTCATAGATCGGTACATTGGTGTGGATGTGCTGTTTATAGTGGTTGATGAAGTTGCAGAAGGTGTTATGGACTTTTGGGGCCAGCAGGGGGGTGAAATATTTATCCTTCAGGGCCATGGCCAGGTTGCCGAATGCCCAGGCCCTGTCGTAGTCCTGCTGCATGGACAGGATGAGTCCGTAAAAGATATGGCCCACGGAGGTAACGGCGGACTGGCCGTGACGCAGAGAGAGTCGGATCATGTCCAGTGCGGGCAGGAGTACCTGGGGATGGGCCGACATGAAGAGGCACACCCAGAGTTCGTGGAGGATGCCGCAGCAGACAATGATATTCGCGTCGGTCATGGCAGGGCCGTTTTCAAGCGCCAGAATATCTGCCTCCGTAGCGGTTCGTTCCGATATGAATTTCAGGGCCGATTCAGTGGCTTGATCGTAGGCGTCCTGGTCATCCGGTATGGTGATATCAAACAGGGCCAGTGCCGCTTTGCCAAGTTCGATCCCACGGTCATACTCATAGTTGATATGGCTGATCCGTATCATTAATTCATAGAGGCTGCCTGTATCCCTGCGGTGTTTTGTATGCTTCACTGCCCGGTTGAAAAGCCTATGGGCCGTCTCAAGGCTGCCACAGAGAAATTCACACTCGATCCGTTCCCGGGTCAGATGGAAACACAGGGTGTACTTCCGTTCCCAACCGTCTGAACCGAGCAGCTTCATTCCTCTGGTGAAATACTCCAGTGCGGCATCAAAGGCTGTGGATTGCTTTGCTCGGCGGCCGGCCTCAAGGTTCAATTCTGCCAGCCGGTCAATCTCACGTTGGTCCGTCATCAGGCCGGAGCTGAAATTGAGGTGATTGGCAATATCAAATAGTCGGTTGCTTAGATCTGATGTATCGGTCTTTTCCAGCAGCAGACGGCCGGCATTGAGGTGGATATCAGCGCGTTCCTCTTTGGACAACTCTGAATAGGCGGCTTCCTGAACCTTGTCATGGTAAAATTTATAGCCGGCTTTTTCCGGGTTGCCCCCGGTCCCTGACCACCTGAAAACCCTGCACTCCCTGCTTTGGGGGATGAGCAGTTCCTCCTGGACTGCTGTCCAGAGCGCCTCGCTGACCCGGGCGGGGGATTCACGTGTGATGATGCTCAGGGTGGCCAGATCAAAGGTATTTCCCAGACAGGCGGCACGGAGAAGAAGGCTTCGGGTCTGTGTCGGCAGGTGGTTGATGCGTGCCGCCAGCAGCTCAGCGACATTTTCACTGATGCCGACCTCAGAAATGCCCTTTGTATCCCATGTCCAGGTTTGGGTATTTCCGTCAAAATTAAGAAGACCCTTATGGTAAAGGCTCGTAAAAAGCTGGACGATGAAGAATGGGTTTCCGCCGGTTTTTTCATGGATCAGTTCGGCCAGGGGCGCGGCGGTATCCAAATCACAGGATAGGGTATCACGGACCAGTGTCTTGGTATCGGCAAGTGCCAATGTTGAAAGTGTCACTGGGATAACAGGGGCTGTGTCATCTGTGCTCTGGGATATGCCGTCCAGGGCGAGCATCAGGGGATGCGTGTCCGATACCTCGTTGTCCCGGTATGCGCCGAGGATCAACAGGTGTTGCCCTGATTTCCTGGTCATCAGGGTGTGAAGCAGTTTGAGCGAAGCCGGATCAGCCCACTGGAGGTCGTCCAAAAATACGACCAGGGGGCGGTGTCGGCTGCAGAAGATCTGAATGAACCGTTTAAAGACGGTGTTAAACCGTTTCTGGGCCTCTATACCCGAAAGAGAGACCACCGGGGATGTTTCTCCGATGATCAAGGAAAGTGACGGGATGACATCCGTCATGACCCCGGCCTCATCTCCCAATGCGTCTGTCAGGTTTTTTTTCCACAATGCCAGTTTGTCGGCAGGTTCTGTAAGAAGTTGATGTACCAGGGTTTTGAATGCTTCAAGTATCGGGTGATAAGGGATGTCGTTATGAAACTGGTCAAATTTGCCTGTGATGTAAAAGCCGTTGGCTTCAATAACAGGTTTATACATTTCCCTGGCCAAAGAGGATTTCCCCACCCCGGAATAACCGCTGATCAACACCATTTCCATGCCCCCGGTACAGACCCTGGAAAAGGCCTCGCCGATGATGGAGAGGGCCTTGGTTCGTCCGTATAGTTTCTGGGGGATAACAAATCTGGAAGAGGGGTCCCGGGTACCCAGGGCAAAGTGCTGAATATCCCCGGTGGTGTCGAGTTGATTGAGACAGTGGGATAAATCCGCTTTTAATCCTGAGGCACTGTGATAGCGGTCTTCAGCCATTTTGGACATCAGTTTCATCACGATGTCTGACAGGGGGACAGGTATCTTAGGCCGGGTTGCATGAAGGTTCGGCACCGGCCGGGCGATGTGGCAGTGAACCATTTCCATGGCGTCGCCGGCGGTGAAGGGCGGGTTACCGGACAGCATTCTGTAAAAGGTGGCCCCGAGGGAATAAAGATCCGACCTGAAGTCGATCATCCTGTTCATTCGTCCGGTTTGTTCCGGGGACATGTAGGACAGGGTGCCTTCAAGTACTTCCGGATTGGTAATGGCCTGGGTTTCGCGGTTCAACTCCGTGGAAATGCCGAAATCAATGAGCTCAAGGGCATCGGTATCAGGATTCCAGATGATGTTGGTGGGATTGATGTCCTTGTGGATGATGCGGCGGTCATGGATTTTTTCCAGAATACCGGTGATCCGGATGGCAAGGGGGAGAAATTCGTCAGGGGACATCGCACCGCCCGCCTGCTTCAGGTGGGTGTCAAGAGAGTTCCCCGAGATATCTTTCAGGACAATGGCGACCTGGTTCTCAATCCGTTCGAACCCCAAAGGGCTGACGACACCGTTAATGTCCAGACCACTGATTATTGCGTATTCTTCCCTGAAACGCGCCCGGGACTCGGGACTCGGGTATTGTGAATTCAATACCTTCAGAATCACCGGCGTGGCGTCCTGCTGGCGGACCCCACGGTAAATTATTGAATTCTTACTGGTATAAAGGGTGTGGGTGATCCGATATCCTGGAATCATGTGTCCGTCGTATCTCCGTGTTTGGGTCAAATTGGGGATTTCGCAATCGTTCGGGGCGTATAACAACTCATAATATCAGGTGGATTGGCAGGCGGTCAATAAAAACCATCGGGGAGCCTTGGGGAGCCTTGGTGGAGAATGGAAGGATGGATTCGCAAATCATTAGGCAGGTAAAATCTTTCCCCTGCCTTGACGCGTACCGATCACCGGGCGTAGAATGGATCAATCCCCAATGGCTGTATTTCTCTTGTTCAAACTGGTTTCAATAGATACAGGGAATTTTTTGATCCCCAGGGATGAAAAAAAATATCACTGCAGCCATTGGATGACCGTCGGGGGCACACGCTAAAGATGTGTGCCCGGGAGATCTACCCTATGCCAGGATTTATATCTGTGTCAAATGATCGTAAAACAGCGCTGAAGATCGCAGTGATCTACCTTGTATTTTCAGTGGCATGGATTCTTTTTTCCGATCGGATACTTGTGTTGCTGGTCTCTGATCCGCTGTGGATCAACCGGTTGCAGACCCTTAAGGGGTGGGCCTTTGTGGTGGCCACCTCTGTGTTGATCTACCTGCTGCTGCAAAGGGAGTTCCGGCTGTTGATGGGGGTTCGCCAGCAGTTGAAACAAAGCGAAGCCAAGTACAGGATGGTGGTGGAAAGCTCTCCGGATTTACTTTACAGGACGGATCTTCAGGGACGTATTATCTTTGTTTCTCCTTCTGTGATGGCTCTATCCGGGTATACCGAAGCGGAGGCGGTGGGCATGAAGATGGCCGAGGAAGTCTATCTCGTGCCGGATGAGCGTCAGACCTTTCTTGAGCTGATGCAGAAAAACGGCCGTGTCAAAAATTTTGAGGCCCGTTTGAAGCGGAAGGACGGATCGATTTGGTGGGCGGCCACCAATGCCCAGTTTTTCAGGGATGAAAACGGGGATATTGCCGGCGTAGAAGGTATTACCAGGGATGTAACACGGAAAAAAGATGCGGAACAGGCTCTTGAATCCAGTGAGCAGCGGCTTCGTGCAATTCTGGAAGCCAATCCCGATCCCATGGTCATGTATGATCTCAACGGTCATCCGCTCTTTTTAAATCCGGCCTTTACCCAGGTGTTCGGCTGGGAATTTGATGAACTCCGGGGGCGGACGATTCCCTTTGTGCCGGAGGATCAGGCGGAGTTATCCGCGGAAAAAATACGCGAAATTTTTAAAAAAGGTGAGCCGCTGTCCTTTGAAACCCGGCGTAAAACAAAAGATCACCGAATCCTGGATATTATTCTAAGCGCCGCCGTCATCAAGGACGCGACAGACACCATATACGGGATGGTGGTGAACCTCACCGATATCAGCGAGCGCAAAATTCTGGAAGCCCAGTATGAACAGGCACAGAAAATGGAAGCGCTGGGCACCCTTGCCGGGGGCATTGCCCACGACTTTAACAATTATCTAAGCGGGATATTCGGGTTCATGGAACTGGCCAGAAAACACAATCGCCAGGAAAAAGTGGGGCGTTATCTCACCAAGGCCCTGGAGTCTTCCGACCGGGCACGATCACTGACCCATCAATTGCTGACCTTTTCCAAAGGGGGCAGCCCCGTCAGAGAAATCGCACCACTTGACCCATTTTTAAAAGAAACGGCACTTTTTGCCCTCAGCGGATCCAAAGTCTCATGCGAATTTGATGTTCCTGCGGATTTGTGGAGCTGTAACTACGACAGGAATCAGATCAGCCAGGTGATAGATAATATCGTTATAAATGCACTGCACGCCATGCCTGACGGCGGGACCGTGACCTTGTCTGCAAAAAATGAGGTCATGGACCGGGACGCCGGGGATAATACCTTAGACCCTGGTCCCTATGTCTGCATTTCTATAGCAGATACCGGCACCGGAATCGCTCCGGAGCACCTGGACCGGATATTTGATCCCTTCTTTTCCACCAAGCAGACCGGCAGCGGCCTGGGGCTTGCCACCTCGTATTCCATTGTCAACCGCCACGATGGTAAAATTCAGGTGACATCCGGCGTGGGCGAGGGGACTTGCGTGGCGGTGTATCTGCCGGCCACAGGACAGGTGATGGCAGAGCCGGAAACACCTGTTCCGCTGGATTATCAGGGAACCGGGGATGTCCTCATTATGGATGATGAACCTGTGATCCGGGAGATGCTGGGGCAGATGCTCACAGACCTGGGCTTTTCAGTGCATGCCGCTGGACATGGGGATGAATTGCTGGAGATGTTCCAACAGATGAGGGACCGGGGAAGTCCGCCTGACGCCGTCATCCTTGATCTCACCGTTCCCGGCGGGATGGGGGGCCGGGAAACCGTATCCAGGCTCCGGGAGATGGACGAAAACGTACCCGTATTTGTGGCGTCGGGGTATTCCGAGGATGCGGCCGTGGCGTCCCCGGCGACTTTCGGTTTCACGGACAGTATTGAAAAACCGTTTCTCATGGATACCCTGGCGGGCATGCTGAAAACACATCTGGGCTGA
>JAKSBB010000006.1 GCA_022361315.1 Desulfobacterales bacterium | reverse complement strand
GTTACGGCTAAAAATTCGATATGCTCCGGCAGTGGGTTACGCGGGCCGGTTCAGCTCTCGGGGGTAAGCCCGTACTTCAGTATTTTGGTGTACAGGGTCGCACGGCTGATTTTGAGCAGGCGGGCGGACTTGGCCTTGTTCCAGTCGGTCTGTTCCAGCACCGCCAGTATCCGTTCCTTTTCGGTTTCCTGTCCGGACAGCGGGGCAGGGGCCGAAGGTGTAACTGCTGCCGCAGGCCGGGACGGCACATCCGCCGACACCAGGTCCTGGGGGAGGTGATCCATCTCAATGAGTTCACCGGTACACAGGGCACAGGCATGGTGAAGCGTTGTTTTCAGCTCCCTGACATTCCCCGGCCAGGGATGCCGGAGAAAAAAGCGTTCCACCCCATCAGATACCCCTGAAATCTGCCGGCCCATGGATTCGCTGAGCAGCCGGACGAAGTGGGTGGTAAGAAGGCCGATATCATCCCCTCTTTCCCGCAGGGGGGGTAACTGGATCATAATCCCTTTGAGGCGGTAAAAGAGATCCTGACGAAAGGTCTTTTCTTCCACCATGGCGGCCAGGTCCCGGTTCGTGGCCGCCACCACCCGGACATCGGCCTTCAGGGTTTTTGAATCGCCGATCCGTTCGAATTCCCTGTATTCCAGGAACCGGAGCAGCTTTGCCTGGAAGGCCGGGGAGATCTCCCCGATTTCATCCAGAAAGAGGGTGCCGCCTTCGGCCATCTGGAAACGGCCCACCCTGTCTTTGACCGCCCCTGTGAATGCCCCCTTCACATGACCGAACAATTCGCTTTCCAGCAGGTTTTCCGACAGGGCCGCACAATTGGCCTTCACCAGGGGACCCTCGGACCGGCTGCTCTCCCGGTGGATGGCCTCCGCGATGAGTTCCTTGCCGGTGCCGCTCTCTCCGCAGATCAGCATGTTGATATCCAGTTCCGCCGTCCGTTCCAGCAGAGAAAAGACCTCTCTCATCTTTTCATGCTTCCCGATGATGCTGTGGAAGCTGTTGTCGGCCACCAGCTTTTTTTCCAGCCGGACCATCCGGCTGATATCCCGGATCACCAGCACCGCCCCTTCGGGCAACGCTTTCCCGGAGGGGAGGGGGGCGGTATTCAGCACCAGGGTTCTGTCCCTCTTCCCGCCGCAGTCGCAACGCACCCGGCGTTCCTTGACCGGCTTTCCGGTTTCCAGGGTTTTCAGGAGCGTCTCGGTGCAGGGGCCGGGATTCTTTTCGGGCTGCGGCTTGAACATATCCTCTCCAGGATGGCCGCCCGAGCAGATCTGACCCAGGGGTTTGTTGGCATTGATGATTGTCAGATCCCCGTCCACGGTGACAATGGTGTTCTCGATGCTGGCCAGGATCGTCTCCAGCATGTCGTGGGCCGTCTTCTTTTCCCGCATGGCGTTGTGCAGCGCGATCTGGGTTCCCACCCTGGAGAGCACCTCTTCGGCCTGGAACGGTTTGGTGATATAGTCGACTCCACCGGCCCTAAAGGCCTTGACGATGTCTTCGGTTTCCGAGAGGGCGCTGATGAAAATCACCGGGATATGCCGGGTCTCTTCCGAGGATTTTAAAATGGCGCAGACCTCATACCCGTCCATCTCCGGCATGATGATGTCCAGGAGAATGAGATCCGGGGGATCCGACCGGATACTTTTCAGGGCGATTTCCCCGTTGATGGCCGGTCGTACATTGTACCCCTGGCCGGCCAGCATCTTCCGCAGCACCGTCAGGTTTTCCGGTGTGTCGTCAACAATCAGAATTTTGCCATGGTCGGGTGTGGTGCTCATATGGGAAGGTCCTATGTTTCGGTCTGGTTTCTTAAATTACCCTGGCATTATAATAGATCATGGGGGCGTGTACATCACAATTTTTTCTGTCTTGCTGCCCTGGTACAATGCAATTAAGATGCCCGGTACCTTATGTCCAGTGGCTGATCAGTATGCCGGCGCTTTCTGTTCCATGTGCTCATTTTCATGTCTTTTGTTCCAGCCTGGCTAAGGCTCTGACGATTGCGTCCCTGTTCTTTTGGGCCTTCATCCATTTCGGGAGGTTTGTAAGTACCGAATACTTGCCTGCATTTTCATCCCGTTCTCTCAGGGGGGATGTGACGAAGTTCCTGAGGTAAACCAGGTGGGACAGATTATAGGCCCACAGCGGGTTTCCTTTCACCTGGTCAAGGTACCACAGGGTTTCCCCGTTGTAGGGATCAATGGGCCGGCCGTTAAAAACGTCCCTTTCCCAGCTCAGCGTTACCTCGTTGGGGCTGCGGCATACCGGACAATCGACCTTTGGCAGCGCAAAACTTTTGGGGGGGATTCTATCCAGGGATAGCTTGGCCTGGACCCATTTGTGACCGCAGTTGCCGCACGGCCTGCTGCCGAATGCTATCACTGGGCCTGACCAGGACGCCTTGTCTTCGGTTTTTGTATAGGCGCAATGGGTGCAGATCAGCCGGGTATCGGTGGGATGCCAGGGCATCAGGTAGGCCGAGGCCCCGGTTGAGGTTGCATGGCCGCCGCAGTTCGGGCACTGGACATCCACCCCTTTCCGGATGAAGTGATAGGGCGTATACCATGGTTCTTTGAAAGCAGTTCGTTCCATAGCCTTCCATACCCCGGGAAAGCGGCCGGTGTAAATCTTTAAATCAGCTTTTTACGGGGAGATTCGGCGCCCCGGCATAGGTGCAAAAGGGATCCCGGGCGGAAAACGGTTCAAGCCCCATGCCGTATACAACGGCCGGGCAGCCGCGGCAAACGTTAAAAAGATCACATCCGCTGCAGGCTTCTGAACCCTTGCGATAGAGGTTTGCTTGCCGGCCGTTATATATATCCAGAAGGGATTGGTCGTTCACGGAGCCGATGAGGGAGGGGAATTTCCTGCAGGCGTACACCTCACCGTCCGGCAACAGGGAAAAGAAGTTGAAGGCTGCGCCGCAACCGTGGCCGGTGCAGCCGCCGAACAGGGGGAGGTCATCATCCTTTTTGAGGATGTTAAACAGATTGTCCTTCAGGCGCAGCACCGGGTTGGATGCCGTGGCTTCGGCATAATCTTTGAGAAACGCCTTGAAATCTCCGGGATCGGGTAGGCGCAATGCCTCTCCCTCACCCACCAGGGCAAGGCGGTTGAAAGTGAATGAGTCCGCCCGGTCTCTGAGTACTTCCGCAAGGGGGAGCACCTGATCCATATTATCCCGGTTCAGGGTCAGCATGACCATGGCGTAGATGTTTTTTTCCCTTAAGATGTCCAGAAATGCCAGGCTCCGTTTGAAATGGCCCTGCCCCCGGATGTAATCGTTGTAGGTTTCAAGACCCTCAAGGCTGATCTGGAAATGGGTCATCGGCTGGATATCCTGCAGGGATGATAAAATTCCGGCTGATGCGGGGTTCCCCAGAATCGCTGCGGAGAATCCCAGGTCAGACGTTGCCTTGTAGAGGCGTGAGAAATCGGGATAGAGAAGGGGATTGCCTCCGGTGAAGGTGATGTGGCCCCTCACATTCATGGCTTGGGTGAAGGTGAAAAAATCATCGAGGATCCTCCGGGCTTCGGCAAAACTCATTTTGGTCCTGTCGCTTCTGTCATAGCAGTGCCTGCAGTGGAGATCGCAGGCCTGGGTGACATGCCATTGCAGGGTGAATACATCACTTTTGAGGAATGGTTCCCCGCCACTTTGGGCAGCATAGCGGTTTGGCGTTCTGACGATCTTTGTTTCAGGGGCAATGAGAAGGCCCTGGTCCACGGCACGGTGGATGATGGCCTGGATTTTTCCTATCGGTGTCTTTTCCCGGGCGCTCAGTGCTTCGGGATCAATACCTTCCACCACCAGTTTTAAGGCAAG
>JAKSBB010000133.1 GCA_022361315.1 Desulfobacterales bacterium | reverse complement strand
GCCTGCTCCTGCTCTATCTCCCGGTGATAGGCGGTGAGGTGGGTGACCAGGATGAAATCAACCCCTTGTTTACCTGCCCAGTCTGCCACCCGGGGCAGCTGGTCCATGTTTTTTTTCATGAGCACGAATTCAATACCGATGGTGAGACCGGAATCCGCTACAATATCTCGGGCCCGGTTCAATGCAGAAAGGGCAGCTTCCACATCCCCGAGGCTGCCCCCGCTGCGAAGGGTATTAAACAGGAAGGGGTCCGAGGCATCCACGGAAACGCAGACCCGGTTGAGGCCTGCCTTAACCAGGGATACCGCCCGCGCTTCGGTCATCAGTTTGCCGTTGGTCTGAAATCCCCGGATGGCATCTTCGGGCATGGCTGCCTTCGCTTCTGCTATTCTGGACTCAAGAGTCTCACATAAAAGGGGCGCACCGATGCCGGTGAATATCACGGACTCAAGATGGGGAAACAGGGGCTTCAGTGCTTCAAAGACGGCATCGTCCATATCCCCTTCCGGTATTCGTGCACCACCGGACTGCTTCACGCACATCCGGCAGGAGAAGTTGCACCGGGTGGTGGGTTCAATTATCAGTTTTCTGGGATTCATTTCTCGGGGTATCTGTTCGAAGTTATTCATAAAGGTAATATACCTCAGGTGTTATGACCAATTCATTGACGAAGATCAAGCGATAAAATATATACCCCTCAGGTAGATTAAGGATAATCGGGGAGGACCCATGACACTTGGATTCATAGATGCTTCATCAGCAATTCTGTTGCACAAGGCGGCACTCTTCGATCTGTGCGCAAGCCATCTCAGATTGATGATGGCAGCGGCAGTCTTTGACGAAATAACCCGGGATGGATATCCCGGGGCGGATTATTTTCTGGATGCTCAAAAGAAAAGGATGTTCAAGGTTCTGGATACCGGCCCGCTTCAAATAGAGGAAGGCCGGAAAGAACTCATGCGCATGGGCCGGGGAGAACGGGAAACCATTCTGCAATATCGCAGGTTTGACTGCATCCGGGAACCTGCCTTTGTGATACTTGACGATCGCAGGGGGGCGGTTTTCTGCCGGAACCGGAATATTCCTTATATCAATGCCCTTCTGATCCCGAAAATTTTCTGGTATTCTGGCCGCATGACTGAGAGCGAATTTAAACAATATACCAACACGCTGCTGGAAATCGGCAGATACGGAAAAGCTGTTATCCAAAAGGCCAAGGCCCTCAACGAAACAGATCTTGCCCGATTCCTGACCGGGAGGTGCCATGGCTGAACCTGTTTTTGAGGTTGCAGATCCCCAGGTCTGGAAACGCAAAGCCACGGCCTTTTCCACCCGGGCCCACCGTCATCTCTGGGGTAAAAACAACGAGGATCCCCTGATATTTTTGTTCCGTCACGGCCTGAGTAACGATTTTTCAAAAAAAATCTATCTGGGATGGAACAAATTCAGCCAGGAGCGCCCCTGCCTGAACTGGGGGATTCCGGGTGATCATAAGTTTATCCTTCCGGCCGGCATCGTTTTTCCACATATCGTGGATAAGGAGCTGCTGTCTGTTTTCATCATTTCAATGGACACTCCCGACACCCTGTTTATAGTTCCCGGCAGCCGGGCCTTGCCCGGAACCGATCTTATGCTTGGCTCCCCGGGTAAAGAGATCCGGTCTTCTGAAAATGTGTTGAATGGTCTGCAATTGCTTCAGGAGCACCCCGATGATATTCAGGTGCGTGTATCCCTCCCCTAATTATAGGGGCGGACGATGGGGCGGAAGAATGGGCGGTTTCTTCCGCCTCCTGTAATTCACTACGATGATACCGGCAACAATACAAACAATGGCGGCCATCAGATGTGAGGTCACGGGCTCACCCAGCAGGAGAACACCGAAGGAAACTCCGGCCAGGGGAACGATGAAAACAAAAGAGTGAAGCGCCGTGGCACCGTATCTCTTGAGCATGGTGTTCCAGGCCACAAAACCGAAGGCTGCGGTTGCCGTTCCCTGATACAGAATCGCCTTCACCACCGTCGGGGTGACGCCTGTCACCATGGTGGTGTCCCAGATCCAGCCACCCAGAAAGAAAAAGGGTATTCCGAAAACCATGGGAAACAAAGTCATCTGAATGGCATTAAACCGGTCGATGATCCGCTTTACGTATACTGCGGACACCGACCAGCAGATCACCGCCGTCAACACAATGATATCCCCGGTCTGCACCGCCGTTCCCAAATCCGGTTTGTCGAAAAAGAGCACCACCACACCGATGAATCCCATGACAATCCCGATGCTTTTTTTCAGGGTAATCCGGTCTCCCGGGATAAAGAAATGAGCCAGTACCAATACCATAAAGGGCAGAACATTGGCCACCAGGGCAGCGTGGGAGGCCGTGGTATGATTCAGTCCCAGATGAAAGCACGACACCTGGATTACAAACAGAATGCATTGGGGAAAAATCTGGCGGCGCTGCTCCCTGTCCAGCCGAAGGGGAATATTTTTATACCCTGCCCAGATCACCAGAAGGGATGCGGCCAGGGTAAACCGGAGGCCGGCTGAGGTAAAGGGTCCCAGACCGGTATATCCGAATTTCATGGCCACACCGTTGCCGCCGAACAGCAGGCAGAGGAAGATAACAAATAAAGAAGGACCGAGGGTCATATCTGCATTCTTCATTGCAGACTCCAGTTCATTTGAGGTGAGACGGAACGCCGTCAACCCGAAAAGGATATAGAAAGGCCCTGCCGGGGTAAAGGCTTTTCTGACCCGCATTTATTTTTTATTGACTTGGCAACACGCAGGCGTATCATGTCTGAATGAATCAAAAGTAAGTGATGATATAAATATGAAAGATTTGATGAACACCGATCCGTTTCCCATTGCCCCCAAGGCACCGGTGCAGCAACAGAGTGCCCCGAATCCGTTAAAGGAAGCCGGGACCTATGCCCAGATGCTGTTCCTTGCCGCCGTGGTCTGGGCCGCTGTGGTTTACGGCAAGACCGAAGCCTTTACCACATTTTCCATAATTTTTTCCTCCATCATCCTGGAGGCCATGCCCTTTATGCTCATGGGCACGCTTCTGGGGGGACTGGTGGAAGTTTTTCTGTCCAGGGAACGGCTGGTGTCGATTCTGCCCAAGAGCCCCGGGAGGGCCATTGTCCTGGCCGCCTTTATGGGCATGTTTTTCCCGGTCTGCGAGTGTGCCATCGTCCCGGTGGTTCGAAAGTTCATCCAGAAAGGCATGCCCCTGGGATCGGCCGTGGTCTTTCTCCTGGCCGGCCCCATCGTCAATCCCCTGGTGTTTTCCTCCACCCTGGTGGCCTACTCCTATTCCTGGGAAACGGCCCTGCTGAGAACCTTTACCGGTGCTGCCGTTGCCATCGGTATCGGATTCCTCATCCATTCGGTTATTTCGGATAAAGATGCGCTGCTGCCGGAAAACCATAGCGGAAGCGACCACTGCGGATGTTCGGATTGCGGCCATGACCACAGTGACATGACAGGCCAGCCCTTATCTAAAAAGCTCATGGCTGCCCTTTCCCACGGTGCTCTGGATTTTTACGATATTGCCCGGTTCCTGATCATCGGGGCCTTCATTGCCG